>JACRIT010000074.1 GCA_016215655.1 Acidimicrobiia bacterium | reverse complement strand
TCCTGCGGCAGCCACCAGGATGCCGAGCACTGCGACCGAGTCCTCGAACAACACGACGAGCAGGGTGGGATCCTTCGTCTCGCGAATCGCCCGCCACGGCCGCCGGGTTCCACGGCGCCGATTGAACTCCCGCAGCGCCGGCCGGAAGGCCACCCCCAACTCGAACAGCGCGGCGATGCCGAGCACGATCAGGTTGAGGGCCAGGCCACCTTCGGCCTCGTGCGGGTGCCGGAAGCGGTCGAGACCCTCGGTGAACGCCACCACACCGCCACCGACGAAGAGGAACACGGCCACCATGAACGCCCAGAAGTAGGCCTCCTTGCCCTGGCCAAAGGGGAATCGCACCGTCGGCAGCAGGCGGCTCTGCTTCGAACCCCGCAGCAGGAACAACTGGTTGCCGGTGTCGGCCAGCGAGTGGAACCCCTCGGCAAGCATCGCCGTGCTGCCGCTGAGGAACGCCGCCACGAACTTCATGACGGCGATCCCGGCGTTGGCGGCCAGGGCGAGCAACACGAGCACACGATTCTGCGAGGAGGACATGAGGGGAGTGTACGAAGCGAGGGAGTCATCAGTCATCAGTCATCAGTCATCAGCCAGAGGCGTGTCCGGCTGAGGACTGACGGCTGAGGACTGACGACTGAGGGGGCCTGCATCGGATCGAATCGCTCTGCGAGCGCCCTAACCTTCCCTCCGTGCCCGCCATCAGGCTGGACGGCCTCACCAAGTCGTACGGCAAGACCCGGGGAGTCGTCGACGTCGATCTCGTCGTCAGCACCGGAGAGGTGTTCGGGTTTCTCGGGCCCAATGGGGCGGGCAAGACGACGACGATCCGTACGCTCCTGGATCTGATCCGACCCACCGCCGGCAAGGCCGAGGTCCTCGGTCTCGACTCGGTGAACGATTCGGTCGAGATCCGGCGTCGCGTCGGGTACCTCCCCGGCGAGCTGGCGTTGTGGGAGTGGATGACCACGTTGCAGCTCCTCGACCATCTCGGCAGGCTGCGTGGCGGGATCGACACCACTCACCGCGACGAACTCATCGAGCGCTTCGAGGTGGAACCCCATCGCAAGATCAAGGACCTGTCGAGCGGCAACAAGCAGAAGGTCGGGATCATCCAGGCATTCATGCACAAGCCGGAGCTGGTCATCCTCGACGAGCCCACGAGTGGCCTCGATCCCCTCATGCAGCACGCCACGTACCGGCTCATCGAGGAGGCCAGATCCGACGGGCGCACCGTGTTTCTGTCCTCACACGTGCTTCCCGAGGTGGAGCGCATCGCCGACCGGGTCGGCATCATCCGCCAGGGACGGGTGATCGAGGTCGAGACGGTGGACAACCTCAAGGCCCGCGCCGTCCGCCACGTCGAAGTGCACTTCGGCACCCCGGGTCCGAGCGCCACCGCCCTCTCCGCGATCACCGGGGTCACCGAGGCCACCATCTCCGGCGATACCGCGTTGATCCGCATCGAAGGGTCGATGGACCACCTGGTGAAGGCCCTGGGATCGTACGAGGTGCGTGCGCTGCTCACCCATGAGACCCCGCTCGACGAGATCTTCCTCGCCATGTACCGGGAGGACGCCCATGCCGGGTGAGGTGTTCCGGCGCGTCGTCGCCGCGCGCAAGAAGAGTCTGATCGCCTGGACGATCAGCCTCGTCGCCCTCATGGCGATGATGGTGTTCGCCTACCCGGCCGTGGCCGATCAAGACGTGTTCGTCGAGATGATGGAGGACTACCCCGAGTTCGTCGAGCAGATCATGGGGTTGGGCAGCGGATTGAGCATCACCTCACCCGCCGGCTACCTGAACTCGCAGGTGTTCGCCAACATGCTCCCCCTGCTCCTCATCATCTTCGGGATCGGTCTCGCCACCAAGGAGACCGCAGGCGAGGAGCGCGATGGCACCCTCGACCTGCTCCTGGCCCATCCCATAACCCGGGTGCGGGTGGTACTGGAGAAGGCCGGGGCGCTCCTTGCCACCGGGCTGTGGCTGGGAGTCGTCGCGGCGATCACGCTCATCGCCTTCGGGCCCCTCGTCGATCTCGACATCGGGCTGAGTGCGTATGCCGGAGCCACCCTTTCCTCCGTGGTGGCGGCCTGGGTCTTCGGCGCCCTGGCCCTCGCCCTCGGTGCGGCCACCGGAAGCCGCGCCGTGGCCATCGGCGGCGCCTCGGGGGTGGCGGTGGTGTTCTACGTGCTGTGGGGCCTGGCGCCGCTCATCGGGGCTCTCGAGTTCACCAACGCCTTCAATCCCTGGTACTGGGTGATGGTTGGCGATCCCATCCTCCACGGGATCCAGGGCATCAACCTGCTGCTCCTCGTCGGCGTGACCGGAGCACTCGTTGCGGTGGCGATGTGGGGCATGCGCCGGCGCGACCTCGGCGTCTAGAGGCTCAGCGGATAGGTCACCCCGGGATCTGAAGTCGGACCAAGGTCGGGCCGACTTCAGATAGAACCCGTGGTCTATCCGCTGAGCCTCCTGATCAGATCTCGAGCACCCGCACCTCGTCGCGCCGCACCGTCCCGCCGATCGACGCGAACCGCTCATCCCATGCCAGCTGGATGGTCGAGGGCGCCCCGATCTCATCGCCCTGATGAATGGTGGCGGTACCGGAACCCTCCCCGATGTGACGACGGATCGCCGCCAGCGCCGATGCCGCACTCCCCGTCGCCGGATCCTCGGCGATGCGATCGCGCGGGGCGAAGAACCGCGTCTTGTAGCCCTGGCGGGTCTGGGCGATGAGGTAGCACATCTCGGCGCCGTGCTCCACGAGGGCTTCGAGGTCGGGGCTGGCATCGGCGACCGTCTCGGCGAACCCGAGGTCCATCACCAGATAGGGCAACGGCATGTCTGCCCACCACGCTGCCAACGGGCTGGGCAACCCGGCAGCGAGGGCGATCGCTTCCGCCTCGGGAGCCGATCGCACCGACTCCACCATGGGGGTATCCACCCACACCACGTCACCGACCATCCGGAAGGGGATCTCACCGACCCCGCACATCATCCGATCGCACGTGCCCGGCCCGATCATCCCCAATACCCAGGCCGCACCGACGAGGGGATGGCCGGCGAACGGCAACTCGCGCCCCGGGGTGAAGATGCGCACCAGAGGCACCCCCCCGTCCCGCCAATCGATGAACACCGTCTCCGAGAACCCGTTGGCGATGGCGATGTCCTGCATGCCGCGCTCCGGGAGGCCGGTCACGTCGGTCACCACCCCGAGGTGGTTGCCACCCTTCTCCTCACGGGTGAACACACGAAGCACGTAGCAGTGGCGCATGTGGGCGCGGACATTATCGCCGCGATCGGGTGCGTGGGATGGGCGCAGGTGAGAAGTCCTCAGTCGTCAGTCATCAGCCGGAGCGCGCCTCCTACTGAAGACTGAAGACTGAGGACCGAGGACTGCCGAGTCAGAGACTCGGCCCGGTATCGTCGTTGCTCATGATCGACCTGCTCGGACTCGACACCCTGCTCGCCCAGATCATCCTTGCCCTGGGAGCGGCGCTCGTAGCCGGCAATGGGTATGCGCTGGTCATGGCACGACGGGGGAAGCGTCCCAAGGGTGCCGATGGGGAGTTGCGCAGGGGTCGTGCCTGGTTCCTTCTCGTGGTCGGGATCGTCATGGCCTACTGGGGTGCTGCCAGCCTCATCGCCCGGTGACGCGGGTACGATTCGCGCCCCTGCGGGTGTAGTTCAGTGGCAGAACACGAGCTTCCCAAGCTCGATACGAGGGTTCGATTCCCTTCACCCGCTCCAGGCTCATCGATCCTGGTCTCCCGATCCCTCATCGGGATCGGAAGACCTCCCCCAGGCGACACCACGCCACACCCGCCCCCGACGCTCAACACGCGATCCATCGAAACCCGCCACACACTTCAGGATTCGATTCCCTTCACCCGCTCCAGTCCAGTTCGGGTGTGACAGCCGTTCCTGGGGGGACAGCTTCCTCCTCTTCCTACCCTTGACCGCGTCATGGTCGCGCTGATCGATCGCTCCGCGTATCCCACGCTCGGCTCCACCGTGTATCTGAACCAGGCCTCGCTGGGCCTGATCGGCGATCCGGCTGTCGGCGCCATGAGTGACCTCCTGCACCGCGTCTTCCGGCACGGCAACGTGCGAATGTCCGATGACGACGAGGCGGCGTTTCTCGAGGGACTTCGGGAGCGCGCCTCCCGCCTGTTCCAGGTGGAAGGTTCTCGGATCGCCATCACGGCCAGCGCCAGCGAACTTCTCGGCCAGGCGCCCTTCCTGCTGCCGTTCCCGCCCGGATCGACGGTGCTTGCCGTCGCCACCGACTTTCCTGCCATCACGCGTCCCTGGTTGCGCCTGGCGGCGAGCGGCGGGTGTCATGTCGAGTTCGTGGCCGACCGCCCGGATACGGACCTGACGACCGATCTGGTGACCCGCATCGATGAGCGCACCGCGGCCGTAGCGGTCGGGTGGGTGCAGTACGCCACCGGCACGCTCCTCGATGTGTCGCGACTTCGGGCGGCAACCACCGCGGCCGGCGCCCGCCTAGTGCTGGACGCCACGCAGGGGGCCGGCGCCCTGCCATCCGATGCGGCAGCCTGGGGTGCGGACCTGGTCGTGTCCAGCGGCTACAAGTGGCTGGGTGGCCACGGTGGGGTGGCGATCGGAGCACTGAGCCCCGGCGTCGTCGACCGAACCCCGGCATTGCCGGGATGGATGGGGGCTCCCGCCCCCTTCGCCTTCGATGCCACGGGTCTTGCGATGGCAGCCGATGCCCGCCGATTCACCCAATCGACGATGAGCTACGTGTCGGTCGTCGGACTCACGGCCGCGCTGGACCAACTGCTGTCGGCAGGACTCGATCGCATCGAGCGCCACGCAGCACGACTCCGGAGCCGGTTGCTCGAAGCCGCCGCCGCCAACGGATGGCAGCCTTTCCGCGACATCGTGGATCCGGCCGCGACGGCGCACCTCGTCTCCCTGACGTCACCGCGGGAGGCCGGAGCCTCGGTGGTGGCCAGGCTGCGCACCCAGGAGATCGTGTGCAGCTCCCGTGGCGACCGCGTGCGGGTGTCGCTGGCCCCCTACAACAACGAGGACGACATCGCCGCTCTCGCCGCGGCGTTCGCCCAGTCTGATTGATCTGCCTCCTACCGCACCGCCTTCTTCACGAGCGCCACGATCTTGGCTTCCTCGATCGGCGTCAGCTTCCTCAGGGCGAAGGTGGTCGGCCACATGCTGCCCTCGTCGAGGTTTGCCTTGTCGCTGAAGCCGAGGGTCGAGTACCTCGTCTTGAACTTGCCCGCCGCCTGGAAGAAGCAGATGACCTCGCCATCCCTGGCGTAGGCAGGCATGCCGTACCACGTCCTCGACGCGAGTTCGGGTGCCGCGGCCTTGACGATGAAGTGGAGACGCTTCGCCATGGCGCGGTCCGCCGGCGGCATCTCGGCGATCTTGGCGAGCAGGTCGCTCTCCCCGTCCGCCTTGGATCCGCGGCCCCTCGCCGCCTTCAACTCCTGGGCCCGCTCCCGCATTGCGGCGCGCTCCTCGGCGGTGAACCCGCCACCCTTGGCCGACAGCCGCTTGTCTTTGGTTGCAGGCTTCTTCTCGGCCATCTACACGCCTCCTCGGTGCGATCACACGCCGCCGCAACCTAGCGAACCCCAGCGCGACTCAGGGGCCCGTTGGGGCCCCTGAGTGCTCGTCGACAGGGGTGTCAGGCGCCACTGCCTTCGCCGCCGCCGGGGCCGTGACCACCGCGGCCGCCACCCCTCGGGCGCTCGGGGATGTCACCGTTCACCAACTCGGTGATGTGTTCCTCGAGATCGGCCAGCTTCTCATCGGCCTCTTCCTGGGTCATCCGACCGTCGGCCACCGCGTCGGCGATACGCTCCTCGGCCTGGTCAACCAGATAGGCGATGAGCTCGGCGCCGCTCGAACCATGGGCCGCAGCGAGGTCGGCAAGCGTGTCGTACTCGGCGAGTGCTTCACGCATCTCCTCCCGGGTCAGCTCGAGGAACTCGGCGACCCCCTGAATGGCCCGGAAGCCGCGGCCCCCGCCCGGTCCACGCACCCCGCGAGCGAGGGCTGCGGCGACGGCATCGGCCTGGGTCTGATTGATCGTGCCGTCCTCGACGAGCGGGGCGAGCTTGTCCTGGATCATCTCGTAGCCGCGGGTGTCCTCCACCGCGGTGTCGTCCTCGGTCGTCTGGGCCAGGGCGACCCCCGACATGGCGAGCGCCGAGACCACCATCACGGTGATCCCGATCTTGAGCGTCTGCTTCATGTCACCCTCCTTCTGGGTTGTCGATGTCGATTCGCTCACCCTCACTGTCGGGCAGGGGTGTTTGAGGAGCATGAAGGGCACCTGACAACCGCATGGGAAGTGGATGAGGGCCGGCTAAGAGGCTCGCCCCCGGAATCTGGGGCCTCAGCGGCCTAACCTTGCCCCATGATCTTGTCGGACGTGTCCATCAGGGCTGCGATCGAGATGGGCCGCATCGTGATCGATCCGTTCGACCCGGTGATGGTGCAGCCGTCGAGTATCGACGTACGCGTCGACCGCTACTTCCGGGTGTTCGAGAACCACCGCTACCCGTTCATCGATCCCAAGCAGCCCCAGGAGGACCTCACGAAGGAGGTCGCCACGGACATGGACCATCCCTTCATGCTCCATCCCGGCGAGTTCGTGCTCGGATCGACGCTGGAGTCGGTGCGCCTCGGCAACGACATCGTCGCCCGGCTCGAGGGCAAGTCATCGCTCGGTCGGCTCGGGCTGCTCATCCACTCGACGGCCGGCTTCGTCGACCCCGGCTTCGAGGGCTACCTCACCCTGGAGTTGTCGAACGTGGCCACCCTGCCCATCGCCATCTACCCGGGGATGAAGATCGGCCAGCTGTCCTTCTACGAGCTGTCCACCGCCGCCGAGCATCCCTACGGGAGCCGTGGCGCAAGGAGCAAGTACCAGGGCCAGCGCGGCCCCACGCCCAGCAAGATGCACGAGGACTTTCGCCGGTAGTCGGCGACACCCGGGGTACGGTCGCCAATAGCATGGACTTCCTCAAGGAGGGTGACCATGAAACGCACCTCGTTCGGCCTCGCCCTGATCCTCCTGCTCGCCGCCTGCGGCGGCGGTGCCGGTGACGGTGCTGAAGGATCCACCACCACCCTGGCGCCGGCGACGACGACCACCGGCGGCGGGACCCCGACTGCCGCCACCACCAGCACGGCGGCAACCACCACCCTCGCCGCCGACGCCCATCCCGATTTCGGGGTGTCGTGGGGATCCGTCTTTCCCGAGCCCGGGGAGACCGCCATCTACCGGGTGACCCGGTTCGACGGAAGCACCGACGATCTCTCCGCGACATTCGAGTACGGCGTCGACTTCCGGGGCACGACGGTCGATCGGCTCGTCGTGGGCACGGCGGAACCCGGCAACGAAGGCTGGGCGCTCTACTTCGATCGGTCCGAGCCATGGATCCTCTCCGTGATCGCCTCCGAGGTGTACGACCCGGCGGTGACGGGAGGCCCCTCGCTCACCGAGTACTTCCCCGATCCGATCCCGTTCGACGGAACCATCGGCATCGGCGAGGTGTTCGCCATCGAGTCACGAATCACCCTCGAGTTCGACGGCGGTGGTGACACCACCCTCGACGTCACCTACGAGATGACTCCGGCCTCCATCGAGGAATCGATCACCGTGCCATTCGGCACCCTGGATGACGTGTTGTTGCTCGACGCCGAAGTCGGCGGTGAGTTCATCGGTGGCCTGTTCGAGGTGAGGCTGTGGCTGCATCCCGACCACGGCCTCGTTCGTTTCGAGGGCGCTCCCGCTTGGGACGTGATGGAACTGGTCGAGACCTGGGGCTGAGCGCGCGCCGCGATAGGGCGGAGGGGGGACATGGAGATACGAGAGGTCACCACCCGTCACGACCGGCGTGCCTTCCTCGACCTCCCTTCACGGGTGTATGCCGAGCTCCCGCTCTGGGTCGCTCCGTTGCGGCGCGACGAGCGATTCGTGCTCGACCCGCATCACCCGTTCTACCGCCACTCCACGGCTGCGTTCTTCGTCGCCGAAGACCACGATGAGATCGTCGGCCGCATCGCGGTACTCGACCATCGGCGATGGAACGAGCACCGCGGCACCCGCGACGCCATCTTCACCCTCTTCGAGTCGATCGACGACGAGACGACGGCCACCACCCTCTTCGAGACGGTTGCGGCGTGGGGGCAAGGGCGAGGGCTCACGGACGTGGTGGGGCCCATCGGCATGCTGCCCTCCGATGGTCACGGGATCCTCGTCGAGGGATTCGAGATCCCGCCGGTTCTCGGGGTGGGATACCACCCCTCGTACTACGACCGGTTGATCAAGGCGGCGGGATTCGTCAAGGCCACCGACTACCTGAGCGGCCGACTCGCCGTGGATCACGACGTGCCGGCGGAGATCTTCACCGCCGCCGACACCGCGGCCGAGCAGAACGGATACACCGTTATCACCCTCGGTTCGCGCCGGGAGTTGCGGCGGTGGGTGCCACGCATCGGCGCTCTCTACAACGGGACCTTCGAATCGAACTGGGAGCATGTCCCGGTCGATGACGCCGAGATCCGGGCCATGGCGGACCAGTTCCTCCCCATCGCCGATCCCCGCCTCATCTCCTTCATCACCCACGGTGACGACATCGTCGGCTACCTGCTGGTCCTCCCCGATATCTCCGCGGCCCTGCGGCGCGCCCGGGGACGACTCACCCCCGGCGCGCTCATGAGGATCCTGCGGGCGGTGCGAACCACCCGGGAGGTGCTTCTGCTCGGGTTCGGCATCACGCCGCCGCACCGCGGCGCCGGAGCCAATCTCGTGATGTACGCCACGCTCGCCCGCACGGCCGGAGAGCACCGGTTCCGGTCGGCGGAGGTCGTCCAGGTCGAAGAAGGCAATACCGCGATGATGCGCAACATGGGCGCCCTCGGCGTCCCATGGACCAAGCGCCATCGCATCTACCGCCGTTCGCCCTGAGCTCTCCCCTCTCAGGGCGCCGGCGCCCGCTCGTATGCTTGCCCGATGGACCTCAACGTCGTGTCGGTGCCCTCGCTGGGGAAGCGTCGCCTGCACCCGCTGTTGTTCGTCCACGGCGCCTGGCATGGGGCATGGTGCTGGGAACGCTTCCTCCCCTGGTTCTCCTCGCGGGGGTGGGAGTGCCACGCCGTCGACCTGCGCGGTCATGGCCGCTCGCCGAACCCGCGGTCGCTTCGCCGCACCCGGATCGCCGACTACGTCGCCGACGTGACGGATGCCATCGACTCCTTGGACCGCCCACCGATCCTGGTGGCACACTCCATGGGAGGGTTGGTGGCGCAGCGACTCCTCGAGGACCGAGATCTGCCCGGTGCCGTGCTCGTCGCCCCGGTGCCGCTCGGCGGGGCGGTCCGCGCCACCTTCCGCACCCTCCGCACGCATCCCCTGAAGTTCCTCAAGGCCAACGCCACGATGAACCTCAAACCGCTCATCGAGAACCGCGGCATCGCCGCCGAGATGCTGCTCCCCGCCGACACCCACCCCGACGAGGTCCAGCGCGTGTGGGAGCGTCTCCAGGGCGAGTCGTATCTCGCCTATCTCGACATGATGTTCTTCGTGCGCGCCCGGCCCCCGCTCGTGGCCAGCAGGGTCGCGATCGTGGCGGGCACCGACGACCGGATCTTCTCACTGGCGGAGCAGCGCCGCACGGCTCGTGCCTACGGCGTGGAGCTGGCGGTGATCAAGGGCGGGGCGCACGACCTCATGCTCGGACCCCGCTGGGAGGCAGCGGCAACGGCCGTCGCCGCCGCCGCCGACGACTTCTGATCACTCCACGAAACGGTGGAATCGCCCCCATCGCTCGTGGAGGCCCGTCTGCCTTCTTGCTCGCGATTCGTCACAGAGCGTGTCGAAGTCGAGACCGGCGGCACGCACCGCTTCGATGATCACGGGGAGGGCCTGGCGCAACGACTCACCGAACCGATCGTGCATGAGGATCACATCGCCTTCGTGGAGATCTCTCAGGGTCTGCTGGATCTCCTCTGCCGCGCTCTGGTAGAAGTAGTCCGCAGAGTCGACCGTCCAGAGCACGATCTCCTCCCCGGCCTCTGCAGCGATGGCCGCAGTGCGGTCATCGAACTTGCCATAGGGGGGACGGAAACAGGCTGGGGTCACCCCCGTCTGCCTCGCGATCGTCTCGGCACTTCGCACGATCTCACGGCGCACGTCGGTCTCCCCGAGTGAGGTCATGAGGTGGTGCCCGTATCCGTGGTTCTGCAGCGAGTGTCCGCGGCGCAACACCTCGCGGGCCACTTCGGGGTACTCGGCCACGCGCATTCCGTTGACGAAGAACGTCGCCTTGATGTCGTAGGTGTCGAGCACGTCGAGGATCACCGGCGTCCACACCGGGTCGGGGCCATCGTCGAAGGTGAGGGCCACCCGACCGGCGCGGGGCTCGGTTCGGGCCGGCGTGCCGGACCGGGACTCGTGGGGGCGAGGCGGCGTGTCGGTCTGGGACTCCTGGGCGCGCGCCGGTCCTGGAGCCGCAAAGGTGAGCAGGCAACCGGCGAGCGCCAGCATCGCCCCCTGACGCCGCCGAGCGGCGCCGATCCCGGGACGCCCGCCCACGGGCGACACCCTAGGCCGCTTTCGAGCCGGCCGCGGCTCCAGCCGAGCCCGCTCGGGCCAGGTGGATCCCGCCGCCGCCCTCGATCGTGATCCGAGGGACGAGCGTGGGACGCCACCCCGGCGGCACTACGTGAGCGCTGGTATCACCGCGGACCCGTAGGCGTCGAGCGTCGCCTCCTGGGCGTCATGCATCAGGTAGATGGCGAACTGGTCGACGCCGAGATCACGCAACTCCCGCATGCGACGGATGTGCTCCTCGACGGGACCGAGGACACAGAACCGATCGACGACCTCGTCGGGAACGAAGTCCGTCGTGGGATTGCCCGCCTTGCCGTGGTGGGCATAGTCGTATCCGGCACGAGCCTTGATGTACTCGGAGAGCGCCCGCGGCACCATCGACTCGTCGGTGCCGTAGCGGGCGACGAGGTCGGCGACGTGATTGCCCACCATGCCCCCGAACCAGCGCACCTGATCCCGCTGATGGGCGAGGTCGTCTCCGACGTAGGCGGGTGCCGCCACGCAGATCGTCACATCGTCGGGATTCCGACCGACGGCGGCCGCAGCGTTGCGCACGTACTTGGCGGTCCATTCCACGAGATAGGGGTCGGCGAGTTGGAGGATGAAGCCGTCGCATGATTCACCGATCATGGTCAGGGCCTTGGGGCCGTACCCGGCTCCCCACATCGGCAGGGTCCGACCCGGAGTGACCCACGGAATCCGCAACGCCTTGCCGTTGTAGGCGACCTCTTCGCCGGCGACGAGACGCTTGATGACGTCCATGGCATCGCGCATCGTGGCCAGGGTGGTCGGCTTGTCGTTGATGTAGCGCAATGCCGAGTCGCCGCGACCCATGCCGCAGATGGTGCGACCGCCCGACATCTCATCGAGGGTGGCGAACAGGGAGGCGATCACCGTCCAATCGCGCGTCCCCGGGTTGGTCACCATCGGACCGACGATCATCCGCTCGGTGGCGGCGAGCATCCGGCTGTAGATGACAAACGGCTCCTCCCAGAGGACGTGCGAGTCGAACGTCCAGCCATACCCGAAGCCGGCGTCTTCGGCGTATTGGGTGAGTTCGACCACCCGCGATGCCGGCGGGTTGGTCTGGAGCACGACACCGAAGTCCATGGACGGCCTCCTCGAAGACCCCAGGTCTAGCAAACCGGAGCGGGAATCGTCACGATCCCTGGTCGCCAGGGCCTGGTGTGTCGTCGAGGGCGAGGGCCACCGCCTCCTGGGTGGAGAGGAGAAGCCCCTGCCGATAGGCCTCGCCATCCGGTCCGCTGAGCGCCTCCAGGGTCGCTCGCTCCAACCCTGCCGTCGTGTTCTCCGGGATGCTGATGATGTCGAGTCCACTGCGATCGCGCAGCGCCCATGCCGAGCCGGCAAGGCGAAAGGCGCGGTGGCGGTTGCCCTGGGCGAGCTCGACCGCGGCGATCATGATCACGAAGAGCACCACGGCCGACTCGTCACCGGACTCGTAGAGGAGGCGAAGCCCGCGGTTCAGCGCGGTGGTGGCCTCGTCGGTCTGACCCAGGCGCAACAGCGCCTGCCCCTTTTCGAAGTGGCTCCATCCCTCTCCGAAGGTCGAACCGCCGGCGGCGTACTCGCCCACCGCCGCCTCGAAGAACCCCAGCGCCGTCGCCGGATCATCGCGACCGAAGAGCGCCACATTGCCCATCCCCCAATGGACGTCGCCGAGCCCGCGCTGGTGCCCCAGTTCGCCATAGATCCGCTCGGCCTCGCGAAGCATGGCGTCGCTGTCCGAGGCAGCTCCCTCCTCGCCTCCCCGCTTGACGGCGAACGCCGATGCGATGCCGCAGTTGTACAGGGCATTGGCGAGTTCGGCCGGATCGTCGAGCTGGCGCTGCATCTCGAGCACCTCGGTGTACTCGCGTGACGCCCGGGGGAGGTCGCCCTGCCACCAGGCGATCCCGCCCGAGGCTTCCAAGGCCTTCGCCCGGAGATGGGGGCTGCCGCCGGGAAGTGCCAGCACCGCGTCGATCCGCTGCCGGGCTTCGTAGGTGTGTCCCTTGATCTGCCAGAACCGCCAGAGGGCGGCGACGAGGCGGAGCGCTTCATCGGTCCCGGATGTCGTGGCGAGATGGGTCAACGCGGCGCGCAGGTTCTCGTGATCGGCAGTGAGCACGTCGAGCCAGCGCTTGCGCTCCCGTCCCAACAGATGTGTCGCCGCGGCCTCGGCCAGCTCGAGATAGGCGCGGGCGTGAGCGGCTTCGACAACCGCCCGCTTCCCGGATTCGTCGAGCCGCTCGCCGGCGAACTCCCGGATCACCGAGAGCATCTCGAAGCGATCCTCATGACGCTCCGAACGGCGCACCAGGCTCGCCTCGACGAGCGCCGCCAGGCCGGCGACGACATCCGACTCGGGGTCGCAGGCCCGCACCACCGCTTCGATCTCGTCGAGGCGGCCACCCGAGAAGGCGGCAAGCAGGCAGAAGAGGTTCCGATCGTGCGGGGTGAGCGACTCCTCGCTCCACGCGATCGCCTTGGCGAGGGTCCGCTGGCGCTCGGGGAGATCGCGACCGCCGCCTCCGAGGTGGAGCGGATCGAGCCGCGCCACGATCCGGTCCACCGACAGGAGCCGAAGCTGGGGGGCGACGAGTTCGATGGCGAGCGGGAGGCCATCGAGGCGGGTCACCAGGGTGGCGATCGATGCGGCGTTCTCACGGGTGAGGGCGAACCCGGGACGTACCGCTGCGGCGCGTTCGAGGAACAGCCTCACCGCCTCGACTCGCGCCAGCGCCTCCGGGTCGGTGACGTCGATCTCGCCGGCAAGCCCCAGGGGGGCAATCGGGAACTCCTGCTCCCCGCTCACCCGCAGCGGCACCCGCGACGTGATGAGGAACTTCGAGCCCGGTGACAGACGCGCCAGGTCGGCAACCCCGGCGGCTCCCGACATGAGGTGCTCGAAGTTGTCGAGCACGAGGAGCACCGAGCGGTCGGCGAGGAGCTCACCCACGCGCTCGGCGGGTGAACGCATCCCCGCAGCCGGTGCGGCGCCGAGCGATGTGAGGATCGTCGAAGGTATCAAGGCGGCGTCGGCAACCTCGGACAACCCGACGAAGTACACCCCATCGGGGAACCGTTCCGCGGCCTCGGCGGCGACCTGGAGGGCGAGCCGGGTCTTGCCGATGCCTCCGGGGCCGAGCAGGGTGAGGATGCGGCTGTCATCGAGCAGTCGCAGCGCCTCTGCGATCTCACGCTCCCGCCCCACGAACGAGGTGACCTGCACGGGGAGGTTGTGGGAGACACGCTCCAGCGTGTGGAGTGGGCCGAAGGCGTCGGGTAGCCCGGCGACGCTCACCTGGAAGAGCGTCTCGGCTCCGGCGAGGTCCTTGAGGCGATGCTTGCCGAGATCGAGGAGTTCGGCGCCCTCCGGAAGGGACCACTCCACGAGCGGTGCCGTGGCCTCGGAGATCACGATCTGCCCGCCGTGGCCCGCCGCCGCCACCCGGGCGGCCCGATGCACGTCGATGCCGACGTAGTCGCCTCCACCGAGCGCGCCGACGCCGGTGTGCAAGCCCATGCGCACCCGGATCTGTCCGTCCTCCGGCCAGCGGTGCGCCGCCACGGAGCGCTGTCCCTCCACGGCGGCAGCGACGGCGTCGACGGCGGAGGCGAACACCGCGAAGAAGGCGTCTCCTTCGGTGCGCACCACGATGCCCCCATTGGCCTCGATCGCCGATCTCAGCAGAGCGTCGTGGTCGGTGATCACGGCCGGCCATCGCTCCTCGAGGGCCTGTACGAGGCGCGTGGACCCCTCGATATCGGTGAACAGGAAGGTGATCGTGCCGGTGGGGAGGCCGCTCATCTGTCCGGGCCCGTCCGCACCACGGATGCGAACCTCGTCATCTCAGCAATGACGATCGTGGATACCGCTGAGGGCTTCCCACAACGCCCCGGCCATCTCTGCGCATGCCGCCACCGCCCCATCGGCTGCGGAGAGGCCCGCGAGGACATCGGTGATCTGGTCGGCCTCGTGATAGTCGGCAGCATGCACCCGGAAATACTCGGCGGCCGGGTCGTCGTGACGGATGCCATAGTGCTCCGCAAGACCCTTCAGCTTCTCCTCGGACGTCCCCGGCTGCTGTGCCTCGAAGGCGTACAGGGCCCCCCAGGCCGTGGCCGGCTCGGCGAACAGCCGCCGGGCCGTGGCCACCATCGCGGCGACTTCCGGGATCTGCGGTGTGGAGACCTCGGTGCCGAGATGGCGGGCGAACCGATCCCACAAGCCGGCGTGGACGCGCTCCTCGGCGGCGTGATCGCTCTCACCGACGCGTTCCCAACCCGCGTCGATTCCCGCGATGAAGGCCCCGTACTCGGCGGCATAGGTGCGCAACGCCGCAACGGGAAGCGTTCCCTCGCTCCAGGAGCGGTAGAACGGATGGTCGAGCAGGCGCTGCTCGCCAATGGCGGCATCGAGCCGTTCCTTGATCGTCATGTCGACCCCCTCAGGTGACGTTTGCGGAAGGGTACCCGCTTCTCGCTTCCCGCTTCCGGCCAGCACGCGGTCACGTCGCCACGGCGCGGTTCTGGCGGGTGACGGGCAGCGGGCAGCGGGAGCGAAAGACCGGGCCCCGGATTCCCCCCTCACCCCGCGGTCTATCCTTCCCCCCCGTGACGGCCGTACTCCAGGTCTACGTGTTCGTGCTTGCCGGGTTCGTCGGGTATCAGGTGATCACCCGGGTGCCCCCGCTGCTGCACACCCCCCTGATGTCGGCCACGAATGCCATCTCCGGCATCTCCCTGGTGGGGTCGCTGGTGGTGGCCGGGTCCGATCACGGCCTCCTCGCTTCGATCCTGGGCGCGATCGCGGTCGGCTGCGCCATGACCAACGTGGTCGGCGGATTCCTCATCACGGACCGAATGCTGAAGATGTTCAAGCACGCCGACACGAAGCGCGACTGATGGACGGCCGCGAACTCGTCACCCAGATCAGCTACCTGACGGCCTCGGTGCTGTTCATCCTCGGGCTTCGCTCTCTGACCAAGCCCGACAAAGCCCGACGGGGGATGCAGCAGGCCGCGCTGGGCATGCTGCTCGCCATCATCGGGACGCTCGTCCAAGCGGAGATCGTGCGCTACGAGTGGATCATCGGCGGCCTCATCGCCGGTTCGCTCCTCGGCTATCCCCTCGGCATGTGGGTGCCGATGACGGCGATGCCCCAGCGGATCGCGTTCTCCCACATGTTCGGTGCCCTCGCCGCCACCCTCGTCGGCGTGGCCGAGTTCACCAACGCCCTCGCCGATGGCGAGATCATCGAAACCTCACAGATGACGGCACTGGGCATCGAGGTGCTGTTCGGATCGCTCACCGTCACCGGGTCGTTCATCGCGTTCGGCAAGCTGGCCGAGTTCATCCCCGGCCGACCACTCACCTACAAGGGTCAGAACCTGATCAACGGGGCGCTCTTCGCCACCACGCTCGGACTGCTCATCTTCGTGATCTTCAACCCCGATGCCCGGCTCGCCTTCTTCCTCCTCGTCGGCCTCGCCGCCGCCATCGGCCTCTTCCTCGTCCTCCCCATCGGGGGCGCCGACATGCCGGTGGTGATCTCCCTGCTCAACTCCTACGCCGGCCTGGCGGCTTCGGCCACCGGCTTTGCCATCGACAACACCGTGCTCATCATCGCCGGTGCCCTCGACGGCGCCTCCGGCTTCCTCCTCTCGATCATCATGTCGCGGGCGATGAATCGCTCCTTCGGCAACATCCTGTTCGGAGCGTTCGGATCGAAGGTCACCGCCGGCGCCAAGTCCGCGGCCGGGATGACCGTGCAGGAGGTCTCGGTCGAGGACGCCGCCCTCCGTCTCGCCTATGCCCGGCTGGCCGTGATCGTGCCCGGATACGGCATGGCGGTCGCCCAGGCGCAGCACCAGGTGAAGGAGGTCACCGACCTCATCGAGCGCAACGGCGGTGAGGTTCGCTATGCCATCCACCCGGTGGCGGGCCGGATGCCGGGACACATGAACGTGCTCCTCGCCGAGGCCAACATCCCCTACGACAGCCTCGTGGAGATGGGCGAGATCAACCCGCAGTTCCCCGAAACCGATGTCGCCCTCATCGTCGGCGCCAATGACGTGGTGAATCCCGCCGCGGTCAACGATCCCGACAGCCCCATCTACGGCATGCCCATCATCGATGCCTACAAGGCGAAGTCGGTGATCGTGCTCAAACGATCGATGAACCCGGGGTTTGCCGGCATCGAGAACGAGCTGTTCTACATGCCGAACACCTCGATGCTCTTCGGCGACGCCAAGGCATCACTCACCCGGCTTGCCGCGGAGATGAAGGCGCTCTAGGGCGACTGCGTCGCAGGTCTTCAGTCTTCAGTCATCAGCCAGAGTCATGTGTCGGGCGATGACTGATGACTGACGGCTCCCCTGCTGTCCGTCCTCATGTGCACCACGATCACCACGCTCGTCACCGCCGCCCAGGCGCACCAGAGTGAGATGACGCCCGCTTCCATGAGCCAACCGAGAGTGGTGACTGCGGCGAGGTTGAGCACCCCGAAGACCACGATGCGCTTGTTCGAGGAGAGCAGGAGCGGGAGGCACGTCGCCAGGACGTAGAGCACCGTGATCTGCACCCCGAAGTCGAGATCGACGTCATAGGCGAGATACCGGCCGGCATCGGTCGCTGTGGCCGGTCCGGTGGACAATTCGACGAGGAGCACCACGGACACCGCGGCACCGAGAACGGCGAACGGCGCCATGAACCGGCGGCGACGGGCGGCGGGCTCGATGGAGACCACGGCGAGGGGCACGGCGAGGGCAGCAGGAACGCGATCACGAGGTAGAGCCACATCGTGGCATCGCCGAGCGATGCCGGAACCCTCGCGTCGAGTCCCCACCACACCACGGTCTCGATGAGTTGATGGGCGCCGAACACCACGGGGAGCGCGGCGATGGCGATCTCCCGGCGATGCTGGACGTGGCGCAGCGCATCGATCCCGGCACCGCCCACGACCACCCCGGCAATCAGATCGGCCTCGGCCGAGAAGCAGACGGCTTCTCCCGTAAGTTGTGTGCCGACACAGTAGGCCCAGGAAGACCTCGCCGCCCGCTCCCCGCTGCCCGCTGCCCGCCAGAACCGGCGCCGCCCGTCGCGCACTTGGCCGCGAAGCGGGTGGCGGGAAGCGTCCTACTTCATCTGCGGGAAGCCGAGATTGACCCCGCGGTGGGAGGGGTCGGGCCAGCGCGACGTGACCACCTTGATGCGCGTGTAGAACTGCACGCCCTCGAGTCCGTACATGCGGGCGCTGCCGAAGATCGACGCCTTCCAACCCCCGAAGGAGTGATAGGCCATGGGTACCGGGATGGGCACATTGATGCCCACCATGCCAACCTGAGCCTCGTTCTGGAACTTGCGGGCGGCACCACCGTCATTCGTGAAGATGGCCACCCCATTCGCCCACGGGTTGTCGTGCAGCAGCTTCATGGCGTCGTCGTATGAGTCGACGCGGACCGTGGAGAGCACCGGCCCGAAGATCTCATCCCGGTAGATCGCCATGTCGGGGGTCACGTGATCGAACAGGGTCGGGCCGAGGAAGAACCCCGATCGGTCGACGAGGTCACGGCCATCGGCGATGAGCGTCGCTCCGTCGGCGACACCGGACTCGATGTAGCCGACCACCTTGTCGCGATGCTGGGCGGTGACCAGGGGACCCATCTCCGCCCCCTGCTCGTTGCCGGCAGCCACCTTGATCTTGCGGATCCGCTCGGTCACCTTTGGCAGCAGTCTGTCGGCGGCGTCGCCAACCGTGACGAGCACGGAGATGGCCATGCATCGCTCCCCGGCCGATCCAAAGCCCGCCGATACCGCGGCATCGGCAGCAAGATCCATGTCGGCATCGGGCAGCACGATCATGTGGTTCTTGGCGCCACCAAGCGCCGCCACCCGTTTGCCCGACTTCGTGCCCAGCTCATAGACGTATTGGGCGATCGGTGTCGAACCGACGAACGAGACCGCGCCGATGTCGGGATGGGTGAGGATGCGATCCACCGCCACCTTGTCGCCGTGGACCACGTTGAGCACCCCGTCGGGAAGCCCGGCCTGATGGAACAGCTCGGCGCAGAAGACCGAGGCGCTGGGATCCTTCTCCGACGGCTTGAGCACGAACGTATTGCCGCAGGCGATGGCCAGCGGGTACATCCACATGGGCACCATCGCCGGGAAGTTGAACGGGGTGATGCCGGCCACCACTCCCATCGGTTGGCGGATCGAGTAGGTGTCGACCGCCGTGGAGACGTTCTCGTTGTACTCGCCCTTGATGAGCTGCGGGATCCCGCAGGCGAACTCGACGACTTCCAGGCCGCGCTGCACCTCGCCTTGTGCATCGCCGAACACCTTGCCGTGCTCGGACACGAGGATCCGGGCGATGTCATCGCGGTGTCGCTCGAGCAGATCACGGAAGGAGAAGAGGATCGCGGAGCGACGCGACAGCGACACGTCCTTCCACGACTCCCACGCCCGCAACGCCGAGGCGACGGCGAGATCGACCTGCTCGACGCCGGCAAGGGCGACGCGGGCCTGCACCTTCCCGGTCGCCGGGTCGAACACGTCACCCCACCGCTCGACCGGCCCTTCGAAGGACACGTTGTCGATCCAGTGCGTGATCTGTCGCATGAGGTCCCCTCGCAGAAGAGGAAAGGGTAATGGATGCCAGATGCCAGATGCCAGATGCCAGATGCCGAAAGGGTGCCAGGTACCGGGCGCCGGAAGGAGCGTCATCAGTCATCAGTCTTCAGCCCGAGGCTTCCGACGGAGGACTGAAGACCGAGGACTGAAGACTCGTCTACCGCAACTCCGCCGGCGCACCTTTGGGCACCATCGGGTTGCGCGGCGTCACCCGCACCGGCCGGTAGGGATCGCCCATGGCGGGCCTCGGATCGGGCTCGCCGCGATTCGGCCAGGCGGCCATGGCGCGCTCGGCCAGTGCGGTGATGGTGAGCGATGGGTTGGAGCCGAGATTGGCCGGCACCGCGGCACCATCGACGACCGACAGCGTGGGATGGCCGAACACACGGTGGTAGGCGTCGACGACCCCCGACCCGGCATCGGCACCAATGGTCGCCCCACCGATGAGATGCGCGGTGAGCGGGATGCCGAGGAGCGACTCGTTGATGCTGGCCTCGGCATCGCCGCCCATCGTCGCCGCGGCGACGCGGGCCGCCTCGTGCGCCACGGGCAGCCACTTCGGACTCGGAATGCCATGTCCCGGTCGCGAGGTGATCTTGCGCCGGAACAGGCCACGCTTCATCTCGAGGCGAATGCTGTTGTCATCGCTCTGCATGACGAGCACGATCACTCCCCGCTCCGACCACCGGCGCACCGACAACGACCGCAGGAAGGTCAGCGGCGACTTCATCGCATACCAGAGGAAGCGCAGCGGCTGCCACCCCCTCCCTCCGGGAACGAGCATCGTCGCCAGCAGCCCCATCGAGTTGCTTCCCGCCGGATAGCGAACGGGCTCGATCCGGGTACCCGGCTGTGGGTCGAACGACGAGGTGATCGCCACGCCGTGGGAGTAGTCGACACCGGTCTTGCGGGCCACCGCGCCCGTGATCGCCTCCGAATTGGTCCGGACGAGATGTCCGAGGCGGGGAGAGATGGCGGGAAGGCGACCGGCGTCGCGCAGTCGGAGCAAGAGCCGCGTGGTTCCCAGTCCACCTGCGGCGAACACCACGTGTTCGGCCGTGAAGGTTCGACGCCGGGTGCGCAGCCAGGCACCGGGGCGGCGGGTCGTCACCTTCCACCCGGAGGCGGTCGCCTCGAGATCGACCGCCTCGTGTTCGGGGAGCACCCGGGCACCACCGCGCTCGGCGAGGAACAGGTAGTTGCGATCCACCGTGTTCTTCGCCTCGTGGCGGCAACCCACCATGCATCCGCCACATTCGCGGCACCCGACGCAGTCGGGTCCCACTCCCCCGAAGTACGGATCCGGCACCCGCACCCTGGCCTCACCGCGATAGACCCCCACTTGGACGGGGCGATGGGTGTCTTCGGCCCCGAAGTGTCGGGCGATGGCGGCGATCACCGCATCGGCGGCGGTGTCACCGTTGGCGGCGGAGACGCCGAGCATGCGGCGGGCCTGGTCGTACCACGGCGCCAGTTCGGATCTCCAGTCGGCGATCCCGGCCCACTGGCGATCCTCGAAGAACTCGTCGTGGGGTTCGATGAGCGTGTTGGCGTACACGAGCGAACCCCCACCGACCCCGGCGCCGGACAGCACCATCACTTCGCGCAGCAGGTCGATGCGCTGGATACCGCGCAATCCGAGGCGCGGAAACCAGAGGAACCGGCGCAGGTTCCAGGTGGTGGCGGCGAAGTCCTCCGGTCCAAAGCGCCGACCCGCCTCGAGGACGAGCACGCGATAGCCCTTCTCGGTCAGTCGCAGCGCGGCGACGCTTCCCCCGAACCCGCTGCCGATCACGATGACGTCGAAGGTCTCGGGAGCCTCATCGACCTGTGCCATGCGGGGGACGGTAGCCAGAGCCAAGTCATCAGTCTTCAGCCCTCAGTCTTCAGTCAGAATCGCGCCGGATGACATGGGCGAAGACTCCGGCTGATGACTGATGACTGGTGACTGCTCTCCCCCCACCCCTACTGTTCGCGCGCCATGTCCACGCCGTCCGCCCTCGCCGCGGCCACCCCGGAGAGTCGCGATCGGTACGTCGACTTCCTTCGGGCGTTCAGCATCCTCACGGTCGTCTGCGGCCATTGGCTGATCGCCATCATCATCTGGGAGGATCAGCGCATCTCGGTCGACAATGCCGTCGGCCTGCAACGCGGGTTGTGGCTCGTCACCTGGGTGCTCCAGGTCATGCCGATCTTCTTCTTCGTCGGCGGGTTCGCCAACGCCGCGGGGTGGGACTCGGCGCGACGGCGCGGCATGTCGTACGGCGCCTTCCTGCGCAGCCGCCTGGAGCGACTGTTGTGGCCGACGGCGATCTTCGCCGCGGTGTGGACCGTCATCGAAGTGGTGCTCCACCTCACGGACACGGGTTCACCGGGTATCACGCGGGGCACCTTCCTGCCGTTCGGCCCGCTCTGGTTTCTCGCGGTGTACGTGGTGGTCGTGGCGGCGTCACCCCTGATGCTGGGGCTGCATCGCCGCCACGGCATGGCGATCCCCATCGCCATCGCCATCACCGTCGCCGTCATCGACGCCATCCGATTCGCCACCGCGCTCAAGGGAATCGGGTGGGCCAATCTCCTCCTCGTGTGGCTGGCGATCCACCAGGTCGGCTTCTTCTACGCCGATGGCCGGCTCGTCGCCGCCGGACGCCGGACCTGGTGGGCCATGGTGGCAACGGGACTGGCCGTGCTGGTCGTGCTCACGAACCTCGTCACCTTCACCGGCGAGCTGTGGTACCCGCGCAGCATGGTGGGCGTCGACATCGAACCGGTCTCGAACATGAGCCCTCCGTCCGCAGCGATCCTTGCCCTGGCGCTCTGGCAGGTCGGCGCCGCCATGCTGCTGCGGGCGAAGGTGTCCGCGTGGCTGGCACGTCCCAAACCCTGGACGCGGGTCGTGGCGGTCAACTCGATGATCATGACCCTGTTCCTGTGGCACCTCTCGGCGATGGTGGCGGCGATCCTCATCCTCCACCCGCTCGGATTCGGTGGGGAGTCCACCACGTCGGCACGATGGTGGCTGGAGCGTCCGCTCTGGGTGGGGGCCTCGGCGCTGGTGCTGGCGCCCCTCGTCATCGTGTTCTCCCGATGGGAGCGGCGGGGCGCCGCCTCGCGACGGGCTCCCAAGCCGAACTAGCGCCGCAGGTGTCGAAGGCGACGCACCCGACGCGCCACTGGAGCCTCGGCCTGGAGCCGCACCTGCTGCCGGCGGTCGGCTGGTGCCTCAGATCGTTCCGTGGCGATCGAGCCACTCGAGCATCCGTGAGATGCTGCCCGTGGCCAGGGCGAGGCTCGTGTCGGCGGCGCCGTAGTAGAGGCGAACGGTGTCGCCATCGGACCCGATGGTGTAGCCGCACGGGAACACGACGTTGCCGACGTCTCCGTGCATCTCGTAGGGCTCACTCGGCCCGAACACCCACTCGTCGCCCCGGCGCAGGCACTGATCGGGGTGCTCCAGGTCGAACAAGGCCAGACCCAGGCGGTAGATGGCGCCGGCGGCGGTGTGCTTCACCCCGTGGTAGATCACCAGCCAGCCGCGCCCGGTCTCGATCGGTGGCGGGGAGAGCCCGATCTTGTTGGCGTCCCACCAGGCACCCTTGCGTGCCTCGAGCATCATCCGGTGGTTGCCCCAATTGCGGAGGTCGGGAGAGAACGAGACCCACATGTGCGCACGAGGCGCGCTGACCGGGCGATGGATGAGGGCCCAGTCGCCATCGATCCGGCGCGGGAGCAATGCCGCGTCCTTGTCCTCCGGCGACATGATCACCCCGAAGCGCTCGAAGGACCGGAAGTCCTCCGTGAAGGCCAGAGCGACACCCGGCCCATCGCGGGTGTAGGCCGTATAGACCACGGCGTACTTCGCCAGCTCCGGCACGAAGGTGATCCGCGGGTCCTCGATGCCCCACAGCTCCTCCGGGTGGTTCTCGGGATCGCCAAGAAGGGTCGGTGTCGCATCGACCCTCCAGTCATCGACCCCGTTGACGGAACGCGCCGCGCACAGGTGGGACAGTCCGCGCCGGTCCTCCACACGACACAGCAGCAACGTGGTGCCATCGGCCAGGGTCACCGCCCCGGCGTTGAAAACGCTGTTGATCGGATACGGCCAATCCGAGGCCGTCAGAATCGGATTGCCACCGTGACGGTGAAACAAAGGTGCTTCGGTCACGGTGTCACGGCCTCGAGCGACGGGAGGGTGGTCTCGATCAGTCGCAATTCGAGGAGAGCCTGGAGGAACGCCAGCATCGACTCGGCCCCCTGGTTCTCATTGGGGCGATCCGGATGGAGTCCGTCGCGACACCCTCCCGTGGTCGGGTCGTAGATCGGCAGGTTCAGATCGTTGCGCCCCAGGAACCATTCGAAAGCGCGATGGGCTTCCTTGTTCCAACTGGCGTCGCCGGTGAGGCGATATGCCTCGAGGCAGGCGGACACCATCGCCTGCGCCTCCACCGGCTGCTGGTCGAATCGTGCCCTGTCTCCCCCACGTCGGTAGAACCCGTTGGACCCGATGGGGACGAAGTGCCCACCGACGGTCTCGGCGCGCTGCAGATCGGCGAGCCAGGCGAGCGATTCGAGGCCTGCCTCGGTCATCGCCGCATCCGGAATGCCGACTCCACAGGTCATCAGGGCGTGCGACAGCGCGGCGTTGCAGTACGTCAGCCGATCCTCGAACCACCGCCAGCCATCGGTGCGATGGTCGTGATAGAGCCGCAGCAGCCGGCCTGCCAACTCCTCCCGCACCTGGCCGGTGCGACGGTCGCCGGAGAAGCGCTGCGAGTACTCGTGGATCCCCATCAGCGCGAAGGCCCACGCCCGGGGGCTGGTGGTGGCAAGGATCGCAGGCAGGGCATGTTCGAACAGGCGGCCCGCCATGCTCTGCAGGGATGGCGTGCTCGACCGTGCCAGAACCGTGCCCAGCGCCCACAGCGCTCGGCCGTGGCTGTCGTCCGAACCGCCGACATCGATCCAGTGCCGTTGGTAGTCCATGAAGTTGTGGAACCGGCCCGTGGTGGCATCGAACGCATATCCGATGAAGGCGAGATAGCGCGAGGCCAGTTCGATCGCCTCGCTGTGACCCAACTCCTCCAACAGCGCGCTCACCAGGAGCGCTCTGGCGTTGTCGTCGGTGGTGTATCCCTCGCGGAAGTTGGGGATCGTGAAGCTGGCGTGCTGCAGCATTCCGGTGTCGTCGGTCATGTGACGCATGTGATCGAGCTTGAGCGGTGGCAGCTCTCCCGGCCGCTCATCGAGTGCCTTCACCGCAGGTCCCGGAGCCTGATAGTGCATCCGCTCGGCGCGGGCGCGATCGAAACACTCGACGTACCGACGAGCCACCTCGGGCCAGATCATGCTGCGTCCGTACAGGTAGGCCCGCTTCCGCATCGCGTGACGCTTGGCGTCGTCCTCGAGGAGATCGATGACCTCGGCGGCGAGGGCGGCCGGATCGGCGAACGGAACGAGGGAGCCGCGCTCGTCGGCGAGGAGCTCCTCGGCATACCAGTAGGGCGTGGAGATCACCGCCTTGCCGGCGCCGACGGTGTAGGCAAGGGTGCCGGAGGTGATCTGTGCCTCATGGAGGTAGGGGGTGAGGTAGATGTCGGCGGCGCCGATGAAGTCGACGAGCTCCTCGAGGCTGACGAAGCGGTTGTAGAAGACGACGTGGCCTTCGACCCCCTTCTCCTCGGCGAGCCACTGGAGCGACAGCCGATAGGTCTCCCCTTCGTTCTGGATGACGTGCGGGTGAGTCGCCCCGAGGATGAAATACACCACGTTCGGGAACCTGGTGAGGATCGCGGGCAGCGCCGCGATGACGGTCTCGATGCCCTTGCTGGCCGACAACAGCCCAAAGCTGAGCAGCACGATCTTGCCTTCGACCCCGAAGAGATCCTTGTGGAAGCTCGGGTCGACGAAGGGGACGTCGGGGATGCCATGCGGGATGAGGTCGATCTTGTCTGCGGAGACCCCGTAGACGTCCCCGAGGAACTCCGCACCGCGCTCCGACATGACCACGAGCCGGTCGGAGAGTGAAGCGACCTGCTGCAGCACTCTGCGCTGATCGGGATCGGGGTCGCGGAGGATGGTGTGGAGGGTGGTCACGATCGGCATCCGCAACTCGCGCAGCAGGGTGACGATGTGACCTCCGGCGCGACCCCCGAAGATGCCGTACTCGTGCTGCAGGCTGACGAGATCGACGTTGTTGATGTTCAGGAAGTCGGCGGCGCGGCGATACGACTCGATGTCCTTCTCGGTGAGCTCGAAGCGGACCCGGGGCGGGTAGGCGTACCCGGCAGCGACGTCGTTCACCGGCACCGCGATGCAGGAGGTTCCGGGGTAGAGATCCGCGACCGCCTCGCAGAGATCGGTGGTGAACGTGGCGATCCCGCACTGCCGGGGTGAGTAGTTGCCGATGAAGGCGATCCTGTTCAGCTTCGACGGAACGGGAAGCTTCTCCATCATCGACTCCTTCCCCGAAGACTCGAGGTACGTGCCGTGACGCGCCGATCCGCATGGCCACCCGCGGGTTCGAATGCTGAGCGCGGCGGGCGAATCGTGTGGAGGGCCCTCATCGTACCGTCGCCGGGGTGGTAACCGACCGGGGGTCGTCCGCGGCCGCTCCTCAAGGGAGGACTTCACTCGCCCGATTCATACAGGGTCGCCGTTGAGGAAGGGCGAGCCATCGTCGCGCCCAGCACCACAAGGAGAACGAGTCGACCGCGCCGGGGGACCGGGCGCGGCATCGCGCTGTTCGCCGCCGCCCTCGCCGCCTCGGTGGTGGCGGCGCCGCGGATGGCCCCGGCCGTCGAGTCGGGCACCCTCGAGATCCGGGTGGCGGCGGGTGACGACGACGCCGAGGAGCTGGCCAATCGCTTCCTCGACGTCGCCTCATCGGACCTCGAACTGACCGTCGAGCTGTCGGCACAGACGGTCGGCATCCGGTTCCGCGATCTCGGCATCCCTGCAGGAGCCACGATCACGACCGCCTGGATCCAGTTCACGGCCGACGAGACGGGATCCGCACCAACCGCACTCACCCTGCGCGCCGAGAATGTTGGCGACGCCACGGCGTTTGCCGGGAGTGGAGCGATCACCCGTCGCCCCCTCACCACGGCAGCGGTGTCATGGAGTCCTCCTCCGTGGCCCGCGGTGGGTGAAGCCGGCGCTGCACAACGCACCCCGGACCTGGCTCCGGTCCTCCAGGCTGTGGTGGCGCGTGCGGACTGGGCGGCAGGCAACGACCTGGCCGTGATCGTCACGGGGTCGGGAACGCGAACCGCCGAGTCGTTCGAGGGTTCCGCCATCCGAGCACCCCACCTCCACGTGGAGTGGACTGCCGGGCCCGCCTCCTCCACGAAGACGGGGGGAACGACCACGACGTCCACCACCACGACCACTCCCGCCACCACGACCACGACCACCACCACGACCACCACGACCACCACGACCACGACCACCACCACGACCACCACGACCACTCCCGCCACCACGACCACCACCACGACCACCACCACGATCGCATCGACGACGACCACGGCCCCGGCGCCCCCATCCGGCATCCGCGACATCGCGGTCGCCACCGGTTCGGACGACGTCGAGCAGATCGCCAACGGATGGATCTATGCCGGCTCGTCCGACCTCGAGTTGGTGGTCGATGCCGGCACCCAGACGATCGGGCTGCGCTTTACCGAGGTCCCCATCCCCCGGGGAGCGACGATCACAGCCGCCTGGGTGCAGTTCACCGTCGATGAGACGTCGACGGCGCCCGCGGCGCTGCGGATTCACCTCCACGACACCGCTTCGGCGCCACCCTTTGCCGGCAACTCCGGGGTCTCCAACCGCCCAGCCACGGCCTCCGTGACATGGACACCCGACCCGTGGCCCGTTCCGGGAACCAGTGGCCCCGCCCAGCGCACCCCGAGCCTTGCGCCGCTCGTGCAGACGGTCGTCGGTCGGGCCGATTGGTCACCGGGAGGGGCGCTGGCGGTGGTGGTGACCGGAACCGGAACGCGCACCGCCACCGCCTTCGAAGCGAGCTTGCCACCCCGGCTCCACGTCGAGTGGTCCACCGGTTCCACCCCGTCGACCACCACCACGGTGCCGACCACGACCACCACGACCACCACCACGGTGCCGACCACGACCACGGTTCCGGCGGGACCATCGACGCGGATCGCGGTCATCGGTGACTACGGAAGCGGCAACGCCCGGGAAGGACAGGTGGCCGACATGATCGACGCCGCAGGCGTGGACGCCGTGGTGACCACCGGCGACAACGTCTACGCCTCCACCGGGTTCGATCGTCTCGTCGGTCGCTACTACCACGAGTGGATCGGCGACTACTCCGGGATCTACGGGATCGGCTCGTTCCGCAATCGCTTCTTCCCCTCCCTCGGCAACCACGACTACATCGATGTGGGACTTGCCGGTTATCTGGAGTTCTTCACCCTGCCCGGTGATGGAGTCGCCTCCCTGGGCACCTCGGGGAATGAGCGCTATTACGACGCCCGCCTCGGAGACCTCCACCTCTTCATTCTCAACAGCCAGCCGGAGGAGCCGGACGGCCTCACCCCGACGTCGATTCAGGGTGTCTGGCTGCGGAGGGCCCTGGCGGCCTCGACTGCCGAGTGGAAGGTCGTGGTCTTCCACAATCCTCCGTACTCCTCGATCCCCGGCAAGACGGCACAGTGGATGCAGTGGCCCTTCGCCGCGTGGGGCGCCGACCTGGTGCTCAACGGCGACGCCCATGTGTACGAGCGGCTCGAGGTCGCAGGATTCGACTACGTCATCAGCGGCCTCGGGATCAACAACTCCCCCACTCCGAGCCCGTTCCACTCGGCCAGTCGCGTCTTCTACAGCGCCGACGATGCCGGAGCCCTGTTCATCACCGCATGCCGGGGTGCGATGGAACTCGAGTATCGGGCACTCGTAGCGGGCATCGTCGACACGCACACCATCGGGACCGGTAGCTGCCCGTAGACAGCAGACAGCGGGCAGCAGAGATCGCGCCATCCGCCATCCGTCATCCGGTGGCTAGAGAGCCTCTCCGATGGGGTGTTAGCGTGGTCGCTCCAACCGGCTGAAAGAGGCCCATGGCCGACACCCCCGGCGAGAGCGAACTCATCCTGCAGGGTGATTCCGCCCTGCCGGAGGCGGCTGCGCCGGGTGTCATCGGCCGGTCGCCCGGTGAGTTGTTCTGGTTGCGGTTCCGCAAGGACAAGGTCGCCTTGGGAGCCCTCGTCTTCCTGGTGCTCCTCGTGGGAGTCGCGCTCCTCGCCCCGGTGATCGCCAGCCAGGTGGTCCACCACGGCCCCAACGACCTGTTCATCCACGAGCCGGTGAAGATGGTCAACGAGTTCGGCCTCCCCCTCGGACCGAACGAGCAGTTCTGGTTCGGGGCGGATCGATCGGGTCGCGACCTCTTCGTTCGGGTGATCTACGGCGCGAGGTCGTCGCTGGTGGTCGGTGTGGTCGCCACCGGGATCGCGGTGTTCATCGGCGTGACCCTGGGCCTCATCGCCGGGTACTACGGGGGCTGGCGCGACACGCTCATATCGCGCACCACCGACATCGTCCTTTCGTTCCCTTTGCTGTTGTTCGCCATCGGCATCGTCGGGGCCTGCTCGGCCTCGACCGAGGGTTGCTTTGGCGGCCTGATCAAACCCGGGCTACAGCTGGTGATCTTCGTGATCGCCCTGTTCTCGTGGCCCAACATCTGCCGCGTCGTTCGGGGCAACACCCTGTCGTTGCGAGAGCAGGAGTTCGTCGACGCCAATCGGTCGCTCGGGGCCAGCAATCTGACCATCATCTTCCGGGAATTGCTGCCCAATCTCATCGCGCCGATCATCGTCTACGCCACCCTGCTCATCCCCTCCAACATCATCTTCGAGGCGGCATTGTCCTTCCTCGGCCTCGGGCTGCCGCAGACGGTCCCCTCCTGGGGGCGCCAGCTTTCGGAGGCCGCCCAGGTGTTCCGGGTGGCCTGGTGGATGATGCTCTTCCCGGGGCTGTTCCTCTTCGCCACCACCCTCGGTTTCAACCTCGTCGGCGACGGTTTGCGTGACGCTCTCGACCCGCGGACGGGTCGCTGAGGAAAACCATGGAAGGTTGCGAGGAGTACGCTTTGCGGTCTGGGAGGGGCCTTCCCGGCAGCGATGCCGGCGGGGGCCGCCGCCCTGGAATGAAAGAAGGAGAATGCACTTGAGGAAGAACACCTACGGCGCCCTGGCGCTGGTTCTGGCGTTCGCCCTCGTCGTGGCCGCGTGCGGCGACGACGATGGTGGCGGCGGCACCGGCACCGGTGGAACGTACCGCATGGAAACAGACGGTATCGCCTACACCAGCGGTGGAGATCCCAGCGGCGAGTACCTCGGTATCTCGTTCGGGATCTTCTCGAACCTGCTGGGCCGGACGCTCTTGACCTATTACCACACCGATGGAGCGCAGGGCAACGCCCTGGCCCCAGACCTGGCAGTCGACTTCCCGGAGATCTCGGAAGACGGGTTGACGTACACGTTCACCCTGAAGGACGGGATCATGTTCGGCCCTCCGCTGTCGCGTGAGATCACCTCGCACGACATCGAGTTCGCCTTCCGCCGGATGGCGGCCGAGTCGGTCGTGGCCCAGTACGAGTTCTACTACGACGGGCTGATCGAGGGTCTGACGCTGTCTCCGGAAGTGCCGGCGGACATCTCGGGCATCGAGACCCCCGACGACAAGACGATCATCTTCCATCTCACCCGCGTCTCCCCCGACTTCGTGTTCCTCGTCGCCATGCCGGCGACGATGCCGATGCCGGAAGAGGTCGCCGGGTGCTTCACGGAAGCCGGTGAATACGGCCGGTACGTCGTCTCCAGCGGACCGTACATGTACGAGGGCAGCGATGCCCTGGACGCCTCGAGCTGCGACGCCCTGGTCGCCTCCGGGCCCATCTCGGGGTTCGATCCCGAGAACCACTCGTACTTCGTGCGGAACCCCGACTACGACCCCGACACGGATGATCCGGCCGTCCGGACCAACTCCGTGGACCGGATCACCATCGACCTGAACACCAACGTCCAGGACATCTACGCCAAGATCCGCGCCGGCGAACTGGAAGGCGCCGTCTCGTCGGGGAACCCCCCGGCCGACGTCCTCCAGGCCTACGCCTCGGATCCGGCGCTCAGCCCGATGCTCAAGTCGGGTGGTGATGACCGCACGTGGTACATCACGATGAACCTGACCGCGGCTCCGTTCGACGACATCCACGTCCGCAAGGCCGCCAACCTGATCATGGACAAGGCGGGCATCCTGCAGGCGTGGGGCGGTGACATCAGTGGTGAGATCGCAACCCACATCCAGCCTCCGGGAATGACCGGCCTGGGTCAGGATTACGACCCGTACGCCACCGAGGGTTTCCGCGGTGATCTGGAACTGGCCAAGGCCGAGATGGCGCAGTCGGTCTACGACACCGACGGTGACGGTCTGTGCGACGCACCGGAGTGCTCCGGCGTCATCATGATCAACCGGGCGACCTCCCCCTGGGTGGACGCCGAAGCGGTGGTCGTCGACTCGCTCGCCAAGATCGGCATCATGGTCGAAGTCCAGGAAGCCGAGAACCACTACAACATCATCCAGACCGTCGCCAATGAGACGCCGATCGCGATGAACCCGGGGTGGGGCAAGGACTATCCGGACTCCAGCTCATTCGTCGGATTCCTCTTCGACGGCCGCGGCATCAAGGCCGAGGGCAACTACAACTACTCGATGGTCGGTCTCTCCGCAGAGATGGCCACCGAGCTGGGTGTTGCCTTTGGTCCCACGCCGAGCGTCGATGCGGACATCGACAACTGCAAGAACCTTGCCCTCACCGACGATGCTGCGGGCATTGCTTGCTGGAACGACCTCGACAAGAAGCTGATGGAAGAGTTCGTGCC
>JACRIT010000071.1 GCA_016215655.1 Acidimicrobiia bacterium | reverse complement strand
GGAGCCCCCAGGCGACCGCAAGGGTACTGATGCCCAACGCGACGATGCCCGAGGCTCGGGCGACATACCAGGCGAGTTGCTCGCTCATCGCAGGTACCGCTCCATGCCGTTCACCCAGAGTACGGTCCCGTCGGCGTAAGCCACGAGAGCGGCGGCATCCTCGAGCACACCCTCCAGGAGTGCGGGGGGAAGCGCCATGGCGGCCTTGGTGCACACTTCCGCAAACCAGGCCTCGGCCGCCACCACCGACGCAAGGGTCGGTGCCGCTTCTTCGAAGGGCAGCCCGCGAGCCGGATCGATGAGATGATGGCGGCGGACCTCCCCCTGCTGCCAGAAGCGCCGCAGCGGAGTGCTCGTGGCGACGGCGCCGGACTCGAAGGCCACCGTCGCCGCCACCCCCGCCGTCGGCTCATCGATCTGCACCACCCACGCTCCGGCGACGGAGGTGCCCGCAGCGCGCAGATCTCCTCCAAGGTTCACCATGGCGCCTTCGGCCCCGTCGGTGATCAACTCTTCGGCGACGAGATCGGCGGCCAGGCCCTTGCCGATGCCTCCGGGATCGAACCCGGCTCCCGGGGGGAGCCGCACGACGCCACCGCCCACCTCGATCTCACCGCATCCGGGCGCCGCCGTCGTCTCCCGGTTCGCGGCGTGCGCCGCGATCCGATCGAAGGAGGTGTCGTAGCCCAGCTCGATCATCGAGCGATACACCGTCGGGTCGAAGCGGCCACCGGTGTGTCTCCACCCGGAGATCGAGCGCGTGACGAGGTCCTCGGTGTCCCGGCTCACCCGAGCACTCCCGTGACGGTTGAGCCGGGACACCTCGCTCTCCGGGCGAAAGCGACTCCAGCGCGACTCGAGATCCTCGATGCGATCGCGAGCTCGTTCGACCAGCTCCTCCGGCCCGTTGACGACGACATGTACGGTCGTGCCCATTGCCCGAAACGTCGCCTCCGGCATCACGATCCCGAGCTGGTGGTGACCGGGGCCGCCACCGGGGCGGCGGCCGCGGGAGCCGCTGCGGTCGGGCGGCTGACCACCCGGGCGGGCTGGGTGACCACGGTCACCGTGCGTCCCGCCGGCGCCGCCTCCAGGGTGATGTAGGGCTCGGGAGCCGGCCGCGACTCCACCACGACCACCCGGCGGATGATGGCAGGAGCCGCGGTCACGACCGCCTCGCCACCACTCGCCCCTGCCGGCCGCCCCATCCATCCCACGAGGGCGATGGTGGCGGCGGTCGCCCCGGCGGCCACGAGGATGCGCGCCCCGAGCGCCGGGGTCCGTCGGCTCCGGCTGCGATCAACCATTGCCGTCTTCGTCCGCGTGCTCGTCCTCGTACTCGACCTCATGCTCGTCCTCGTGCTCGTCCTCGTGGTCGTCATCGACGAAGGATGCGGAGGCGGCGCTGCCGCGGGCCGAAGCGGGTGCGGCCGGCACATCGACGTAGATGGTCGGGGGCTCGGCGTAGACGATCACCTCTTCCCCGATGGGGGAGCGGGTCAGCACGATGGACTCTGCCTGGATCTGGGAGGGCGGGTCGACCGGGTTGCCGAACTCGTCGACGTACTCGGTCACCACGATGGGGGTGGCGGTCGCCGTACTGGGGTCGGCGGGCGCTGTCGGGCTGGTCCAGGCCGAGGCGAGTGCACTGGCGGCACCGGCGACGACCAGCACCAATCCGGCGGCGGTGGCGAGGGCGGCTTTGCGGTCCATGGGTCGGTCTCCTTCGAGGTCGGTATTGCCCCCAGCGTGCCTGACGCCGCCTCAAGGAGTCCTGAAGCGGAGCGGGAATGGGGGATAAGGGCGCGTCACACCCGGGTGTGACACTGCCGCGGTGACGGGCTTGGCCACCATCCTCCATGCCGACCTCGACGCCTTCTACGCCTCGGTGGAAGTGCGCGATCAGCCGTTGCTCCGGGGACGGCCGGTGGCGGTGGGTGGCGGGGTGATCCTCGCTGCCACCTACGAGGCCAGGGCTCTCGGCGTGCATGCGCCCATGGGGATCGCTGCGGCGAGAAGCCGGTGCCCGCACCTGATCGTGGTGCCACCGCGGTTCACCGAGTACGTCGCCATCAGCCGGCAGGTCATGGAGCTGCTCACCCGGTTCACCCCGCACGTCGAGGCCATTTCGATCGATGAGGCCTTCCTCGACGTGGCCGGCACCGTCAGATTGTTCGGCGATCCCGAGACGATCGGTGCGGCCATTCGCACCGCGGTCAGGTCGGAGCTCGGCCTGCCGATCTCGGTCGGGGTGGCCACGACGAAACACCTGGCCAAGATCGCCAGCCGGGTGGCCAAACCCGACGGACTCGTGGTGGTGGCTCCCGGCACCGAGGAGTCGTTTCTCACCCCGCTTCCCGTCGGTCACCTGTGGGGGGTCGGCCCGGTGGGCGAGCGCCGCCTGGCCGCTTACGGGGTCCTCACGATCGGCGATCTCGCCGCCATCCCCGAGAGCACCCTGGCCACGTGGATGGGCCGCCACTGGGGGAGGCACCTCTGGCAGCTCGCCCACAATCACGATGCCCGCCCCGTCCAGTCCGGGCGGCGCGCCGGGTCGGTGGGAGCGCAGAGTGCCGGCGCCCACACCGAGGCCTCGCGGCGACACGCCACGCTGCTCGCCCTGGCAGATCGGGTCGGGTCGCGGCTGCGTCGCAAGGGGCGAGCGGGCCGACGCATCACGGTGCGGGTCCGGTTCTCCGACATGTACGCCGTCACCCGGAGCCTCACCCTGGTGGCTCCCGTGGCCGAGACCACCTCGCTGTACCGGGCGGCCGCGGGACTGGTGGATGGCCTCATCACGGAGCGCTCCGCGGGCCGTGGGGTGAGTCTCGTCGGGCTCTCCGTCGACCTGCTCGAGGATGCCCCGCACCTCCAATTGGAGTTGGCGCTGGGCGAGGAGGGTGACGCCGCGCTGCGCGCCGGGTCGCCGCAGCATCACCGTCTGCGGTCGCTCGATGCAGCCGTCGACCGCGCCCGCACCCGCTTCGGGACCGCAGCGGTGCGCCGCGCCGCGGTGCTGCGCGAAGAACCCGAAGTGCGGTCTCCCGCGGAGGCTTCCGAACTTCCCTGACGGGAGGGGCGGGCATGACGACCCGCCGTGGGGGCGCGGTACCGTGCCCGGTGCGCTTCAGCCTGTGGACGAGCACCGGTCGGCCGTGGGGAGAGATCCTCGAAGCCGCCCGCACCGCCGAAGAGGTCGGATGCGATGGGCTGTGGGTGCCCGACCATTTCATGCCCCCGGCGGGGGGATACGGCACCAGCGCTGCCGGCTCCGACCCCGAGCGTGAACCGGTCCATGAGGCATGGACCACGCTGGCTGCTCTCGCCGGTCTCATTCCCCGGCTTCGCCTCGGCGTGCTCGTCAGCGGCAACACCTACCGCCACCCCGCAGTGCTCGCCAAGATGGCGGCCACCGTCGACCACATCTCCCGGGGCCGACTCATCCTCGGGCTCGGCGCGTCGTGGCAGGAGAACGAGCACCGCCGTTACGGCATCGACTACGGCACCGCCGCCGACCGGGCGGATCGTCTCGACGAGGCCGCCGCCATGATCACCGCCATGCTCTCGGCGGCCCGGACCTCCCATCACGGCCGGCACTACCGCCTCGACGATGCGCCGCTCGAACCCAAGCCGCTGCAATCACCGCTGCCACTGCTCATCGGTGGGGGAGGGGAACGCCGCACCCTGCGCACCGCGGCGCGCCACGCCACGGCATGGAACGTGTGGGGCCTCCCGCCGACCCTGGCGCGCAAGGGGGCCATCCTTGACGCCTACTGCCGTGAGGAGGGCCGCGATCCGTCGGCGGTGGACCACACCGTCGCCGCATTCCTCGACATCGTCGACGACCCGGAGACCGCGGCCGCGACCCGAGAGCGGCTGGGGAAGAAGGGCGGACTGGTGGGCACCCCGGCGGAGCTCCGCTCCGCGGTGGCGGCCTATGCCCAGGCCGGCGTCGTCGAGCTCATCATCCCCGACTACAACCTCACCACCGCCACCCGACGTGCCGCCCTGGTCCGGTTGCGCGACGAGGTGCTTTCGGCCTGAGGGACACTGCCCGATCCGGAAAGCCGGGCTGTCGGGACTCGGGTACCGCTTACCGAGCAGGGGGGTCTGGGGCCACCCCGGCATCTCCAGGTCCAGGGAGGCGTTTCGTGGTCAACTTGACAGAACGTGGATTATGGGCGCTAGCCATCAACCAGGGAATTCCACGACAAAGCTGTCGATACGGGCTCCATCGACCCCGACCACCTCCACGAGCAGCCCCGCGAGGTTCTCGGTGATGGCGACGAAGTGGTGCACCGCGGTGGCCACCACCGGAACCGGCGTGCCCACCGGGCACTCCGCGATGGGATGCAGACGACGACCGCCGCCACCGGTCACCACCGACCAGCCACTCTCCGAGGCGAAGCGTTGATAACCGTGGTCGTGGCCGTTGAGGACGAGCGTGGCCTTCTCGAGAAGATCCCCCCACATCTCGTCGACCTCCACCTGACTGCCGTGCGCACCACACGACCACCACGGGTAGTGGAAGACCGCCACCCAAGGACGGGTTCCGAGGGCGGCAACCGTGTTCTCGAGCCAGGCCCGCTGCTCCGCCGACCGCAGTTGGTTGGAGTCGAGGAGCACGAAGCTGACACCGCCGATGTCTCGCACCCGCCACCGGGGAAAGCCCCCGAAGGCGGTCACCGAGGCCTGCCACTGGCCGGGACTCTCGATGTCGTGATTGCCGGGAGTGGGCCACACCGCCAGCCCGATCTCTCCGACCCATCCATATGGCCGTTCCCAGGCGGCGGCCACGTCCGCGGTGTAGAAGTTGTCCCCGGTGGTGATCAAGGCGCGGCTCTCCGGGCGGGCGGCGACCCACCGCCTCATCGCCGTCGCCACCTCGAGCTCGGCGGCACCTCCATCGCCGAAGTCGCCCACGACCACCACCGACCACGGGCCGGCAGCGATCGTCGTCGTGGTGGCGGGGACCGTCGTGGTGGCGGGGACCGTCGTGGTGG
>JACRIT010000011.1 GCA_016215655.1 Acidimicrobiia bacterium | reverse complement strand
TCGAGCCCTCCTCGGTCTCGAAGGCCACCCTTCGAGGTGCCTCGCTTCGCTCGGCGCTCTTGTGGTAGGTCAGGGGTTCAAATCCCCTCAGCTCCACGGGAACTCGCCTTCGGCGAGTTCCCGGCGCGTTCGGGTTGGTCCGTCCTTCCGGTTGAACCCGTGATGCTCGCCTGCGGCGAGGGTCGGGTGGTCTTCGAGCCCTCCTCGGTCTCGAAGGCCACCCTTCGAGGTGCCTCGCTTCGCTCGGCGCTCTTGTGGTAGGTCAGGGGTTCAAATCCCCTCAGCTCCACGGAGAAGGAGAAGAAGTCTCCAGTCCCCAGCTCAAGCGCGACCCGCGGTGGGGCCTCGGGAGAAGGGCTTCGGGTATCGGGCATCGGGCCTCGCCCCTGCCATCATCCCCTCAACCCCATGCCCGCCCCCCGCGCCTCCCGCGTTGCCGCCTTTCTCGGACTCCGCCGCGCCACGGTCGGCATCCTGCTCGTCGTGGTGCTCGTCGGGTCGGGGGAGCACCTCGCCGAGCGGTTCCTTCCCATCTACCTGCTGGCGCTCGGGGGAGGGCCGATCCTCATCGGTTTGCTCCAGGGGATGGACAACCTCCTGTCCGCGCTCTACTCGTATCCCGGCGGCTACCTCGCCGATCGCATCGGGGCACGTCGCAGCCTCGTCGTGTTCAACCTGGTGGCCATGGCCGGGTACGCCATCGTCATCGCCATCCCGGCGTGGCCGGCCGTGCTCGGTGGAGCGGTGCTGTTCATCTCCTGGTCGGCGATCTCCGCCCCGGCGACGCTCGGGCTGATCTACCGCGTGGTGCCCGAGGGCAAGCGCACCATGGGGGTGACGATGCACTCGCTGGTGCGTCGGGTGCCGATGGCGCTCGGTCCGGTGCTGGGCGGGGTGTTCATCGCGGTGTGGGGCGAACGCGACGGGGTGCGCATCGCCTTCGTGGCCGCCCTGGCCCTGGCCGCCATCGCCCTGGTGTTCCAACAGCGCATGATCCCGGTCGATCCGCCGCGGGAGGGATCCCCGGCGGCATTCCATCCCCGGGCACTCATGAGGAGGATGAGCCCCGCGCTGCGCGGCCTGCTGGTGTCCGACATCCTCATCCGATTCTGCGAGCAGATCCCCTACGCCTTCGTCGTGGTCTGGGCGATGAAGACCATCGACTCGCCAGTGAGTGCGGTCCAGTTCGGCGCGCTCACCACGATCGAGATGACCACGGCGGTGCTGGTGTACCTCCCCGTGGCGGCCGCCGCCGACCGCCTGGCCAAGAAGCCGTTCGTCCTCGCCACCTTCGGCTTCTTCACCGTGTTCCCTCTCGTGTTGCTGGTGAGCCGGTCGTTCGGATGGCTGGTGGTGGCCTTCGTGGTCCGGGGCCTCAAGGAGTTCGGCGAACCCACCCGCAAGTCGCTGATCCTGGACCTGAGCCCAGCCGACGCCCGCTCCGCGATGTTCGGCTTGTACTACCTGATCCGCGACCTGGTGGTGTCGCTCGCCGCCTTTGGCGGCGCCTTCCTCTGGCTGATCTCTCCCGACGCCAATCTGATCACCGCCTTTGCCTTTGGGATGGCGGGAACGATCTGGTTTGCGGTGTGGGGGAGGGGAGTCGCGGACTGAGCAAGACCGGTTTCCAGTTTCCAGTTTCCAGGTGACCCTTCGGTCGGTGTCGGATCCCATCCGGTACCCGGCACCCGGTACCCCAACCGGGTGCAGCGTATCTGGCATCTGGCATCTGGCATCTGGCATCTGGTCTCTGCCATCCGGCGTCGGTCCCCTATCCTCCGCCTCCCATGGCGGGCTACGACCACCAGGCCATCGAGCAGAAATGGCAGCAGCGCTGGGCGGAGCAGCGCACCTTTCGCATGCCCAACCCGGGCGAGCCTGGATTCGACGCCGCGAAGCCGAAGCTGTACGTGCTCGACATGTTCCCTTACCCGTCGGGGGAGGGGCTGCATGTCGGCCACCTGGTGGGGGACATCGGCACCGACATCGTCTCGCGCTATCACCGCATGCGCGGCGTCAACGTCCTGCATCCCATGGGCTTCGATGCGTTCGGTCTCCCTGCCGAGCAATACGCCGTCGAGACCGGGGTCCATCCGCGGGTCACCACCGAGCGCAATGTCGCCAACTACGAGCGACAGCTGCGGGCCATCGGGCTCACCTACGACTGGGACCGGATGCTGTCCACAACCGACCCCGACTACTACCGGTGGACCCAGTGGATCTTCCTCCGGCTGTTCGAGTCGTGGTTCGACACCGCCGCCGACAAGGCCCGGCCGATCGCCGAGTTGATCGCCGAGTTGGAGTCGGGCACCCGCCAGGCGGAGGGGCGCCCGTGGCCGAGTCTCGATGCCGCCGCGCGGCGGGCCTTCGTCGACGGGCAGCGGCTCGCCTATCTGGCCGAGGTGACCGTCAATTGGTGTCCGGCGCTCGGCACCGTGCTGGCCAACGAGGAGGTGACCCGCGACGGACGCTCGGAACGGGGCGATCACCCGGTGTACCGGCGCCCGCTGCGCCAATGGATGCTGCGCATCACCGCCTATGCCGATCGGCTGCTCGACGATCTCGAACTCGTGGATTGGCCGGAGTCGGTCAAGGCGATGCAGGTGAACTGGATCGGCCGCAGCGAGGGTGCCTCCATCCGCTTTCCCGCCGCCGGATCGTCCGATGCCATCGAGGTGTTCACCACTCGGCCCGACACGATCTTCGGGGCGACGTACATGGTGCTCGCCCCCGAGCATCCCGCGGTCGACGGTCTCGTCGCCGCGGAGTGGCCCGCAGGGACGAGACCGGCGTGGACCGGAGGGGCACGCACACCTGCCGAGGCGGTGGGGGCGTACCGCCGCGCCGCTGCCCACCGATCGGACCTCGACCGTCAGACCGATGCCAAGGAGAAGACCGGGGTGTTCACCGGGGCGTTCTGTCGCAACCCGGCGAACGGGGCCGACATCCCCATCTTCATCGCCGACTACGTGCTCATGGGCTATGGCACGGGAGCGATCATGGCGGTACCGGGCCAGGATGAGCGCGACTGGGACTTCGCCCAGCAGCACGAGTTGCCCATCGTGCGCACCGTCGAGCCGCCGCCGGGGTTCGAGGGCAAGGCCTATCTCGGGGACGGACCGGCGATCGCCAGCGACTTCCTCGACGGATTGGGGATCACCGACGCCAAGGCGGTGATCATCGAGTGGCTCGTGGCCAATGGTCATGGCCGGGGCACCGTGTCCTACAAGCTGCGCGACTGGCTGTTCAGTCGGCAGCGCTATTGGGGCGAGCCGATTCCCATCCTGCACGGTCCCGATGGATCGCTGCACACGGTGTCCGATGCCGATTTGCCGCTGCTCCTGCCCGAGATCGACGACTACCGGCCGTCGGCCTCCGCCGACGAACACGCCGAGCCCGTTCCTGCGCTCGGCCGGGTGGGGGAGGAGTGGCGCATCGTCGAGATCGATGGGGTGCGATACCGGCGTGAGCTGAACACGATGCCGCAGTGGGCCGGGTCGTGCTGGTACTACTTGCGATTCATCGATCCGCACAACGACGCCGTGCTCGTCGACCGGGAGGCCGAGCGGTACTGGATGGGCGAGAGCGGTGTCGATCTGTACGTCGGCGGCGTGGAGCACGCCGTGCTGCATCTGCTCTATGCCCGGTTCTGGCACAAGGTGCTCTTCGATCTCGGGTTCGTGTCGACGGCCGAACCCTTCGGCCGGCTCTTCAATCAGGGCCTGGTGATGGCAAATGCCTACCGCGATGGCCGCGGGGTGTACGTGCCCGCCGACAAGGTGGAGCAGCGCGACGGCCGGTTCTGGTGGGATGGCGAGGCCGTCGAGCAGTCGTACGGTCGCATGGGCAAGTCGAAGAAGAACTCGGTCAATCCCGACGACTTCTTCGTCGAGTACGGCGTGGACGCCCTGCGGTTGTACGAGATGTTCATGGGACCGCTGGACGCCTCGAAGCCGTGGACGACGCGCGACATCGTCGGCATCGTGCGGTTTCTCCACCGGATGTGGCGCAACCTCATCGATCCCGACACGGATGAAGTGTTGGTCTCCGACGCCCCCGCCGGCGAGGCCCTGCGGCGCCACCTCCACCGCACCATCAAGGCGGTCACCGAGGACATGGAGGCGTTGCGGTTCAACACGGCCATCGCCCGGTACTTCGAATTGAACAACGAGCTCGTGGCGCTCGAGCGCGTCCCCCGAGAGGTGGCCGATGCCTTCGTCCGAATGCTGGCGCCGATCGCTCCCCATGTCGCCGAGGAGTTGTGGGAGCGGTTGGGCCACACCGAGTCCATTGCCTATGCCCCGTGGCCGGAGTTCGATGCAGACCTCGCCGCCTCGGATACGGTGGTGATGGTGATCCAGGTCGACGGCAAGGTGCGCGATCGCATCGAGGTGTCGGCCGACATCGGCGAAGCCGCGGCCACGGCCGTGGCGATGGGCTCACCCAAGGTGCAGGCGGCGCTCGGGGGTGCCGAGCCGGCGCGCACCGTCGTGCGAGTGCCCACCCTGGTCAACATCGTGACCCGGTGATTCCGGACCCCGCTCCGACGGCGGTCGCTCCCACCCCCTGGCGGGCTCGGGATGCGGTCCTGGCGCTCCTCGCCGGGGTCGGTGCCTCGTTCGTCGGGGCGCTGGCGGTGGCCCGCGAGGGGATGAGCACCATCGAACTGTTCGCCGTGGTCTTGCCGCTGCAATCGGCGGGGACCCTCGGCTGTGCCCTGATCATGGCGCGGCGGCGCGGGCGCGTGCGCGACGTGCTGGCGTTGCGCGGGCGGTGGGCCGACCTGGTCGGGCTTGCCGTCGGTGCCGGCATCCAGGTGGTGGGTGCGGCGGTGGCGGTGTCGATCATCGAGACGTTCTTCGGTGGTGAGGTGCCGGGGCAGGAGGTGGTCACCGATGCCGCCGGGGCGACGGGCTGGGTGACACGGGCGTTCGTCGTCATCGGGCTCGTCGTGATCGGCCCGCTCGCCGAAGAGGTGGCCTTTCGAGGCATGCTCCTTCCCGCCCTCCTCCCCAAGGGTCGGCGTCGCGCCGTGGTGATCTCCAGCGCCTGGTTTGCCGGGATCCACCTCATCGATCCCGGTGCGGCGTTCTCGGTGCCGTTCCTGTTCGTCCTGGCACTCGTGCTCGCCAACGAGCGTCTGCGCACCGGGAGGCTCGCCCGCCCCGTGGCCATCCATGCCGGGTTCAACCTCATCACGGTCGTTGCCCTGTTCGCGGCATGAGGTCGAGTCTTCAGTCATCAGTCTTCAGTCCTCAGGAGGAGTGGCATGTGGCCTCCCTTCTTGCTGATGACTGACGACTCTCTCTTCCTGGTGACTGACGACTGGAGACTTCGTCCGCAAGGGTCTTCCCCTGCGAGGCTCCGGCTGCTACATCGCTTCCCATGGAGCGCTCCTGGGTCGGCGCCGTCGCCATCGGGATCGCCGGGATTGCCGGCGCCTTTCTGCTGTGGCCGACGGCGTCGGCGGCGCCGCAGATCGAGATCGCACCGCCACGCACCATGGCGGGCATGATCACGGTGCATGTATCGGGACGGGTGGCACTGCCGGGATTGGTGTCGCTTCCCGCCGGAGCGCGGGTCGCCGATGCCGTCGTCGCCGCCGGCGGCGCCCTCCCCGGAGCCGATCTCGCCTCGCTGAACCTGGCGGCTCCGATCACCGACGGGCAGCAGCTGGTGGTGCCGGATATCGCCACCTCCGGCGGGCAGGCTCCGTCCGATGGGAGGGTGCGAATCAACACCGCGGACCTCTCCGCACTCGAGGTGCTTCCCGGCGTCGGTCCGGTGCTGGCGGCCCGGATCATCGCCTATCGCGACACTCACGGCCCCTTCTCCGTGATCGAGGACCTCCTCGACGTTCCCGGGATCGGGGAGAGCAAGTTGGCGGCGATGCGGGACGCGGTCGTCGTGCCCTGACCGGTCGCCGGGGCGCCGAGGAACGGCGTGCCATCTGTGCTGCGCTGTGGGCCGCCGGGGCGGCCGCGGCGGCTGCCGTCGATCTGGTCCTCGTCCTGGGCCTCGTGGTGGTGGCGGCGGGGATTCTCGCCGCCCGCCGTAGCGCCGGCGCGGCGACGATTGCCGCCATCACTGTGGCGGCAGCGCTCTCCGGCCACGCTGCGGCCGCACGGGATCAGCCGCCGGCGGGTCACATGCCGACGGGGCACGTCGTCATGGTTGGCGTCGCCGTCGCAGATCCTTCGGGAGGTGGCGAGGAGCGGCGTGTGGTGGTGGCTCCGTCGTCCGTTCTCGTCGGTCGACGGTGGGAGCCGTGGGTGGGGCCGCGGCTGATGGTCACCGGAGTGGGCGGCGATCTCGCCGCGGGTGAGCCGGTCGCGGTCGATGGCGAGCTTCGCCCGGCCTCGCTTCGCACCCGGCGCGGCTGGGTGGGAGGCGTGATCGAGGCGGATGTCGTCACCCGTCTCGGGGAGGCATCCAACCCGCTCCTCCGGATCGGGAACCGGCTGCGACATCGGGTGCTGGGCAGCCTCGTCGGCGTCTCGGCAAGGCCGGGTGGGGCGCTCGTCTCGGGGTTTCTCATCGGCGATACCGGCGGACTCGAGGAGTCCGATGCCGAGGCACTTCGACTCGCCGGACTCAGCCACTTCGTCGCGGTGTCGGGGAGCAACGTGGCGCTGTTCCTGGGGGCGTGGTGGCTGGCCGCCGGCCCGCTGGCGTGGGGTCCGCGTCGCCGCGCCATTGCCGGCCTCGTCGGGCTGGCCGTGTTCGTGGTGGTGACACGCTGGGAGCCGTCGGTGCTTCGGGCGGCGACGATGGCGGCCATCGTCCTCGGCGGACGTCTCATCGGACGGGTGATCAGCCCCCTGACCGCGCTGGCGCGGACCGTCACCGCCCTGGTCGTCATCGATGGCGGGCTCGTGGGAGATGTCGGGTTTCAGCTTTCGGTGGTGGCCACCGCCGGGATCCTCGTCGGACTGCCGCGGTGGCCCGCCCGCCGTCCCCGGTGGGCGTGGGCCCCCCTCGCTGCCACGCTGTCGGCACAGACCGCCGTGGCACCGCTGCTCCTCATCCACTTCGGAACGGTGCCGCTGTTCGCACCGCTGACCAACCTGGTGTGCGCGCCCCTGGTGGCGCTGGCCACCGTTCTCGGGGGCGTCGGCGCCGTCCTCGGCTCCCATCGGCTCGTGGCGTCGGCCGCCGGTGTGGCCGGGGTCGTGCTCGACATCGCCCGGGGGGCCGCCGATCTTCCTCAGCTCGGGGTGACGGAGGTGATCCTCGGCCTCGGGATCGGGTTCCTCGCCGTCGGGGTGCGGTGGCTGCGGCCGCTGGTGGCCATTGCCGCGGTGGTCGTGGCGGCGGTGGCCGTGGCTCCGCCGGGACTGCCCGACGGGCCCGTCGTGTCCTTCCTGGATGTCGGCCAGGGCGACGCTGCCCTGTTGCGCGGCCCGTCGGGAGAGGTGATCCTCATCGATGGCGGCCCCGATGCCGCCCTGCTGCGTTCCCACCTGCGTGCCGCCGGGGTTCGGCGGATCGATCTGCTCGTCATCACCCACCTCCATGCCGATCACACCACCGGTCTCCTCGACCTCGCCGTCCCGGTCATGCGGGTGTGGCATGCACCCCAGGTGGGCGAGGGTCCGCCGTTCGACGACGTGGTCGACGAGCAGATCCGATCGGGGGCCGAGGTGGGCACGCCCCCGGTGGGCACGGTCGGTCATATCGGGTCCTTCACGGTGGAGGTCGTGGCTCCGGTGCGCCGCTATGCCTCACCCAACGACGGGTCACTCGTGGTATGGATCGAGGCCGGCGGAGCGTCGATCCTGTTCAGCGGGGACATCGAAGCCGTTGCCCAGGTCGATCTCGGCGCGCTGCCCGCAGACATTCTGAAGGTGCCCCACCAGGGGGCGGCGACGTCCGACCTCGATTGGATTCGCCGCAGCATGCCGCGGATCGCCGTGATCAGTGTCGGGGACAATGACTACGGGCATCCATCACCGGAGGTCGTGGCGGCACTCGAGGAGGGCGGAGCGATCGTGTACCGCACCGATCGCGATGGCACGGTGACGTTCCGTCTCGACCGGCTCGCCCCGGTGGCCGCGCTACCGTCGCCGCGGTGAAGGCACTGCACGCCGTGGTGGGCCCGCGTGAGGCCGGGCCGGGGGAGCGGCTCGAGATGCTGGAGCGCGCCCATGGACTGCTCTCCGCCGCCGGTGTCGACGGCATCGACAGGATCGACATCCCGGGGCGTGGTGCCGCCGAGGATGGAGAGGTGGCGGGTCCCTTGCGTGCCGAGGTCGAACGCCTCGTTCCGGCACTGCAGAGCGGCTCACTCTTCGGGGGGAGGCGAGGAGTCCTCGTCGTGGACGCCCACCAGCTGCAGGCCGCCGAGACCGCGGTCGTGGCCCAACTGGCGGCCGGTCTCGATCCCGAGACCGTGGTGCTGGTCCTGGTGGCCGAAGGATCGCTCCCCGCCGCCCTCGCCAAAGTCGTCAAGGCCGAGGGCGAATCCCACGCGGTGCGCAAGCTCAGCGAGCGGGACGTGTTCGGCTGGGTGCGGGAGGCGGCGCGGGAACGCCGTCTCAAGGTGGACGCCGCCGCGGCGACGGCCCTGGTGCAGCGCTTCGGCACCGACACGGCCGCCATCGGCCAGGCCCTGGATCAGCTCGTGGGATCCGGCACCGTCACCGTGGAGGTGGTGGCGGCCCGCTTTCGCAACCGGCCCGATGAGCCGATGTGGCATTACGCCGATGCCGTGGCCGATGGCGACGTGGGCCAGGCGCTGCGCCGACTCAGCGACTTCCTCACCCATGGACACCCGCTGCAACTGCTGGCGTTTCTCGAGACCGACCTGAAGCGGCGGTCGCTGGCGCGCGTGGCCCCGTCGATGGAGGTGCTCGCCGAGTGGCTCGAGGCCCCGCCGCGGCACTTCCCGGTGGAAAAGGCATGGAACAACCGCACCAAGGGCAGCGACGACGATCTGCGCCGGGCGCTGTCGGCCATCGCCCGGGCCGACGTGTCGCTGAAGAGCGAACCCGAATCGACCCACCGTGTGACGATGGAGCGACTCACCGTGGCGCTGGCAAAGTGGTATCGGGGGAAGTGAGTCGTCAGTCCTCGGTCCTCAGCCCGAGCCAAGATCGCGGCGGGCTGACGACTGATGACTGATGGCTACGACTCGAACGGCCGCACGCTGAGCACCGTCAGCTCGAAGGTTCCACCCGGAGCGGCGTAGCTGACCGTGGCGCCCACTTTGGCTCCGAGGAGGGCGGCGCCCATCGGGCTCGAGGGCGAAGCCAGCACGAAGCCGGGCATCTTGTTCTCCTGGGTGGCGACGAAGACCTCCATCTCGCCGCCGTCGCCGCGGCGCACCCGGACCAGGGTGCCGACGGTGATCTCGTCCGACACCTCGGCGTCTCGGACTTCGGCGGTATCGAGGATGTGGCGGAGCTTGCGGATACGGGCCTCCATGAGGCCCTGTTCGTTCTTGGCGGCGTCGTAGTCGCCGTTCTCGCTGATGTCCCCGTGTGAGCGTGCCTCGGCGATGCGCTCGGAGATCTGGAGGCGCCCGTTGGTGCTCAGCTCCTCGAGCTCTTCGAGGAGTTTGCGATGAGCGGCAGGTGTCAACCAGACGGTCTGGTCATCGACCATGCGTTGTTCCCCCTGCGGTCAGGCCGGCGTGTTGATGCGCCGGGCGAGGCGTGACTTGCGCCGCGATGCGGTGCGCTTGTGCACGATGCCCTTGGAGACTGCGGTGTCGATGCGCTTCTGGGCGGCGCGGTATGCCTGGTCGGTGGCGGCGGCATCGCCGGCGCCGGCAGTGTCGACCGTCGCCTTGAACCGGGTCTTCAACTCGGAGCGCACGGCCTGATTGCGGGCGTGGCGCTTGACGGTCTGCCGGTTGCGCTTGATCTGGGACTTGATATTGGCCATGGCTGCAGGAACCAGTCGGTGTCGGGAACGGAAGGACATTAGCAGCCTGGTGGGCACCGGTACAATGCCGATCCCCGCCGGAGATCGATGACCGACACCTCGCGCATCCGCAACTTCTCGATCATCGCCCATATCGATCACGGCAAGTCCACCCTGGCGGACCGCCTCCTGGAGCGGACGGGCGCGATCGCGGCGCGCGACATGCGCGAACAGGTGCTCGACTCGATGGATCTCGAGCGCGAGCGTGGCATCACGATCAAGGCGCAGGCGGTGCGGCTCCACTACACCTCCCCGGCCAGCGGCCAGGAGTACCTGCTCAACCTCATCGACACGCCGGGCCATGTCGACTTCTCCTACGAGGTGTCGCGCAGTCTCGCCGCGTGCGAGGGGGCGATCCTGCTCGTCGATGCCGCCCAGGGGGTGGAGGCGCAGACCCTGGCCAACGCCTATCTGGCGATCGAGGGCGGGCTCGAGGTGATTCCCGTGCTCAACAAGGTCGACCTTCCCGCGGCCGATCCCGACCGGGTGGCGCTCGAGGTCGTCGGGGTGATCGGTGGGACCCCAGACGAAGTGCTTCGTGTCTCGGCCAAGACGGGGGAGGGGATCGACGAACTCCTCGAAGCGATCGTGCATCGTCTACCCCCGCCGGCGCCCGCCGGAGACGGCACGCTGCGCGCCCTCGTCTTCGACTCGCACTACGACGTGTACCGCGGGGTGGTGTGCTACATCCGGGTGACCGATGGCAGGGTGAGCACCGGCGATCCGCTGCGTTTCATGGCCACCGGCGAGGATCTCCCCGCCGATGAGGTCGGGGTCCTCACCCCCAAGGCGGTCCCGGTGGCGTCGTTGGGGGCCGGTGAGGTGGGCTACCTCATCACCGGGGTCAAGGAGGTGGAGCGCATCAAGGTGGGCGACACGGTGACCCGGCGAGACCGCCCCGCCAAGGAGATGCTTCCCGGTTACCGCGAGCCGAAGCCGATGGTGTTCTCCGGTCTGTTTCCCACCGACGGCGACGAGTTCGAGCGGCTGCGCGAGGCGCTCGAGCGGCTGCGCCTCAACGACGCCGCCTTGACCTATCAGGCCGAGACGTCGCGCGCCCTCGGGTTCGGGTTTCGCTGCGGATTCCTGGGGCTGCTCCATATGGAGATCGTGCGCGAGCGGCTGGAGCGGGAGTACGACCTCGAGCTGGTGACCACCGCTCCCTCGGTGGCGTTCCGGGTGAAGCTGGCCGGGGGGTCCGTACGCGAGGTCCGCAGTCCCCAGGACCTGCCCGAGCAGATCGATCGCATCGAGATCAGTGAGCCGATGATGCGGGTGATGATCCTCACCCCGACCGAGTACACCGGCACGGTGATGGAGTTGCTCCAGGAGCATCGCGGTGTGATGAGCTCGATGAACTACCTGTCCAAGGAGCGCATCGAGCTGGTGTACCGGGTGCCGCTCGCCGAGATCGTGTTCGGGTTCTTCGACCAGCTGAAATCACGCACCCGCGGATACGCCTCTCTCGACTACGAGGTCGACGGATACGCGGTCGCCGACCTCGTGCGGGTCGACATCCTGCTGAATGGCCTTCCCGTCGATGCCTTCTCCGCCATCGTGCACAAGGAGAAGGCGGAGGTGTACGGGCGCCGCCTGGTGGACCGGTTGCGGGCGCTGATCCCGCGCCAGCTCTTCGACATCCCGATCCAGGCTGCCATCGGCTCGCGCATCATCGCCCGTGAGACGGTGAAGGCGAAGCGCAAGGACGTCCTCGCCAAGTGCTACGGAGGAGATGTCACCCGCAAGCGCAAGCTCCTCGAGAAGCAGAAGGAAGGCAAGAAGCGCATGAAGATGCTTGGCTCCGTCGAGGTGCCGCAGGAGGCCTTCATCGCCGTGCTTCGAGTCGATGAGGACTGAGCGACCCGACGCTCCGGCGGTGGTCGACGCCTACGCCGATCGGGTTGCCGCCTACGTCCACATCCCGTTCTGCCGCCGTCTCTGTCCCTATTGCGATTTCGCGGTGCAGGTGGGGGGCGATCTCGATGGGTACGTGGGCGCACTGCTCGTCGAGATCGCCGCGGATGACCCCTTCGCGCGGCCGCTGGATGCCATCTATGTGGGAGGCGGCACCCCCACCTCGCTCGCCGCGGTTCGGCTGGGCGAGATCGTGGCCGCTCTCGCCGAACGCTTCGGCCTCGCTCCCGACGCCGAGGTGTCGATCGAGGCCAATCCCGAAGATCTCGATCCCGGGACGGCGGGCGACCTGCGTGAGGCGGGATTCAACCGGATCTCGTTGGGGGTGCAGTCGCTCGATCCCGCCGTGCTCCGCGCCCTGGGGCGCGCCCACGACCCGGACCAGGCGGTGGCGGCGCTCGCGGCGTGCCGGCAGGCATTCCCCACAGTCAACGCCGACCTGATCTTCGGCACCCCGGGCGACGCCGGTTGGGAATCATCGGTGCGCGGCGTGCTCGACAGCGGCATCGATCACCTTTCGGTCTACGCGCTCACCGTGGAGCGAGGCACGGCACTGTCACGGGCGGTGGCGTCGGGAGCACCCGCACCGGATCCCGATGACCAGGCGGATGCCTATCTCCTGGCGCAGTCGGTCGCCGAGGCTGCCGGCCTGGTCCGCTATGAGACCTCGAACTACGCCCTTCCGGGATATGCCTGTGCCTACAACCTCATCACCTGGGCTCAGGGGGAGTACGCCGCATTCGGCAACGGAGCCCATCGCCACCGCGGCGGGGTGCGCTCGTGGAACATTCGCCGGGTCGACCGGTATGTCGAGCGGCTCCAAACCGGGGCGAGCGCGGTGTCGAATCAGGAGCACCTCGTCGGCTGGGATCGCGAGGTCGAGCGGGTCCTGCTCGGCCTGCGCCGGGCGGCGGGCGTGGCGACCGGACGGGCGGGGGCCGCGCTGCTGGCCTCGCCGGCAGGTGAGCGACTCCTGGCCGCCGGAGTCATCGCCGCCGACGATCACCGCCTCTGGGTCGCCCAACCCCTTCTCGGCGACGAGGTGGCCCGGGAGGTCTTAGCACTCGCCCCCAGCGAGTGCTAAACAGCGGTCGGCCGCTGCTATCCTGAACGCGATGCTCGATGAACGGAAGGCCGCGATCCTCGGCGCCCTCGTCGAGGGCCATATCGCCACCGGTGCCCCGGTGTCCTCGCGCGCCATCCTGGACCGGTCCGGCCTCGATTGCTCCAGCGCCACCATCCGCAACGAGATGGTCGTTCTCGAGCGTCTCGGCCTCGTCGCCCAGCCCCACACCTCTGCGGGGCGCATCCCCACCGATCGCGGCTACCGGTACTACGTCGATCACCTCTCGCCCGCCTCGGTGCGGTCCTCGACGCGCGGCCGGATCGAGACCTTCTTCGGCTCGGTGCACGCCCAGTTCTCCAGCATCCTCAGGGACACCTCGGACCTGTTGAGCGAGATCACCCATTACCCCGCCGTCGTGCTCGGGCCCGGGCTCCGCGGCCACGTGGTCCGGGACGTGCGACTGCTCCCCATCGAACCCGACGTCGTGGTCGTGGTCCTGCTCACGGACAGCGGCCGCGTGCATCAGACCCTGGTGCGGCCGCCGAAGCCCGTGGACGAGGACGATCTCGCCGCGGTAGCGCCGATGTTGGAGGGGCTCATCGGCAAGGAACTCGATGAGACGGCGCTCCGCCTCCCCGACGCCGATGCTCCGAAGACGGCGACGACCCTCGCCCGCCTCACCCTGTCCGCCATCGCTGCCGCCCTCGACCACGGCCGCGAGTTCTACGTTGGGGGAGCGAGCCGCATGGTGGAGCTCTGGGAAGATCTCGCCAAGCTGCATCGCGTCCTGGCCCTCCTCGAGCGCGAGGCGAGCGTGCTCGAGCTGCTCGACGACCGGGCCGAGGGAACCTCGGTGCGGCTCGGATCGGAGATCCACGCCGCCGAACAGGACCTTGCCGTCGTCTCCTCGGCGTTCCTCGCAGCCGGGGCCCGGGGGAGGGTGGGGGTGCTCGGACCCATGCGGATGGACTACCGCCGTTCGATCCGGGTCGTCGAAGAGGTGTCCGACGCACTCGGCGACAGCCTGAACCACTGACGTGGCCGACTACTACGAGACGCTGGGCGTCGCTCGCGATGCCTCCGCCGACGACATCAAGCGCGCCTTCCGCCGCCTGGCCCGCGACTCCCACCCCGATGCCAACCCCGGCGACGCCTCCGCCGAGGCACGCTTTCGGGAGGTGGCCGAGGCATACGAGGTGCTGTCCGACCCGAACCGCCGCGCCGCGTACGATCGTGGCGATCGCATCGACCTCGGCGACCTGTTCTCCTCGTTCGGGGGTGTCGAGGATCTCCTGTCGCGGTTCTTCGGTGGAGGGGCGGGTCCCTTCGGGGGTGGGCCGGGAGCCGTTGCCCAGGGTCGTGACATCGGCAGCCATGTCACGGTCACGCTCGCCGAGGCTGCCCAGGGAGTGCAGCGCGAGGTCGCCTTCCGGGCACCCATCGCCTGCACCATGTGTTCCGGCTCCGGTTCGGCTCCGGGGATCGATCTCGCCGTGTGCGACCGCTGCGGTGGCCAGGGATCGGTGCGGGTCAGCCGCCAGACCATTCTCGGCACCGCCATGTCGATCATGCCCTGCGATCGGTGTCGGGGACGCGGACGCGTGGTGGTGACCCCGTGCGAGCGATGCAACGGGCGCGGGTCGGTGACCGAGGATGTGGGCGTGACCGTTGCCGTGCCGGCCGGGATCGAGGATGGTGCCCGGCTGCGCGTACCGGGAAGGGGAGCAGCCGGAGAACCCGGAAGCCGCCCCGGCGATCTCTACGTGTCGATCGAAGTCGAAGCCGACCCCCGCTTCATCCGCCATGGGGCCGATCTCGTCCATCGGGTTCGCCTCGGCATGGCGCAGGCGGCGCTCGGGGTGGCCGTGCAGGTGCCGACCGTGGATGGCGCTTCCGTGGAGATCACGATCCCGGCGGGTACCCAGCCGGGGACCGTGTTCAAGCTGGCCCGCCAGGGGATGCCGCGGCTCCGTGGCCGGGGTCGGGGAGACCTGCTCGTCGAGGTGGTGGTCGAGGTGCCCACCTCGCTCGACCGCAACCAGGAGGCGGCGCTGCGCGCCTTTGCCGAGGCGATGGGCGAAGCCCCGGCTCCGGGCAAGCGCCGCAAGCGTTGAGAGGGCTCGCCGGATGGGCTCCTCCCAGGGTCGGGTATCGGCGCGGGATCACCCCGATACCCGATCGAATCCGTGACCTGGATCGGCGCGCTCGTTCCGGCACCATTGCTGGACGGCGGTCACGGAGCGTCGCTAACATGAGCGCGCAGCGCAGCCACCGCACACCGTGCGTGGTGTTCGTGGCGGGATGATGGGCACGTGGCAGAGGGAGTAGCCAGGTGACGGCCTCGTACAACGACATGGTCGGGAACCGGCTGCGATCCATTCGCCGCCAGCGGGGATTGTCGCTCCAGGAGGTGCAACGCCTCTCCGGCGGAGAGTTCAAGGCCGCCGTCGTGGGTGCCTACGAGCGGGGTGAACGCAGCCTCTCGCTCCCGCGCCTGCAGCGCTTGGCGCAGTTCTTCCAGGTTCCCATTGCCCACTTCCTCCCTCAGGACGAGTCCGGGGAGCGCACCATGCAGCCACTGCCGAGTGGCGGGGTGACCATCGATCTCAATCGCCTCGAGCGGCTCTCGGGCACCGAAGCGGTGATCTTCACCCGATTCCTGCGTTCGATCCAGATGATGCGCCAGGACTTCAACGGCAAGGTGCTCACCATCCGACGCGACGATCTTCGGCTGCTGGCACTGCTCATCGATCAGTCCGAGGAGTCGTTCTCCGAGCGTCTCAGCGACGTCGGCATCATCGCCGACGCCTGAGTTCGCGTCCCCGGCCAGGTCGTCTTTGTCGGCCCGGTCCGCAGCGTTGCCCGCTTCCTCTGCCCGGCGAAAAACCGGAGGCTCGGCTCCCGGTTGCGGGATATACTCGTGGTTCCTCATGTTTGCCTCGTTCCGAGGAATCCTGTGACCAATCCCGCCGTCACCGAGGTGACGCTCCGCGTCCCCGGTGACCACCATATGCTTGCGCTCCTCGGGGAGCGCGATGGCTTCTTGCGCATCGTCGAAGAGGCATATCCCGACGCGTCCATCGTCGCCCGCGGCGATGAGTTGCGCCTCACCGGTCCCGATGCCGTCGTCGCCCTGGTGAAGACATCGCTCGAGGAGTTGCTCGTGCTCGTCCGGGAGGGTCAGACCCTCGACGCCGATCGGGTGCGCCGTCTCGTCGAACTCGTCAAGGCCGAGGTGGCGAGCCCCTCGGATGTCTTCACCGACGGGGTGCCGGTGGGCCGTGGCAAGGTGGTGCGGGCCAAGACCCTGAATCAGAAGCGATACGTCGACGCCATCCGCCGCAACACCGTGGTCTTCGGCATCGGGCCGGCCGGCACGGGAAAGACCTACCTCGCCATGGCGCTCGCCGTGCAGGGACTCCAGTCGGGGGCGTACACGCGGATCATCCTCACTCGCCCGGCCGTCGAGGCCGGGGAGCGGCTCGGGTTCCTCCCCGGTGACCTTGCCGCCAAGGTCGATCCCTACCTGCGTCCGCTCTACGACGCCCTGTTCGACATGCTCGGACCCGAGGAGACCGCCCGGCTCCTGGAGCGGGGGAGCATCGAGATCGCACCCCTCGCCTATATGCGCGGCCGAACGCTCAACGATGCCTTTGTCGTGCTCGACGAGGCGCAGAACACCTCTCCGGAGCAGATGAAGATGTTCCTGACCCGTCTCGGGTTCAACTCGCGGATGGTGATCACCGGCGACGTCACCCAGGTCGATCTGCCCGATGGCCGGGCGTCGGGGCTGCGCCAGGTGGGCTCGATCCTCATCGAGATCCCCGGCATCGCCTTTGTGACCCTCGGAGCCGAAGACGTGGTGCGTCATCGCATCGTGGCGTCCATCGTCGAGGCGTATCGGGTCCACGAGGAAAAGACCCGGAAGTGAGCCTCGCCGCCAGGCTCTCCGGCGCCCTCCGTCTGTCGGTGCTCGTCGGCGCCGGAATCCTCGTCATTGCCGCCCTCACCGTGGGCCAGGACCTCGGGGAGGCTGCGGTGGTCTTGCGCGAGGGTGAGGCGGCCCCGCAGACGTTCATCGCTCCCACCGAGGTGCGGGTGGTGGACGAGGCCGCCAGCGAGGCCGAACGCAATCGGGTGGCGGCGCTCGTCGAGGACGTGTACCGCATCGACACGCAGGTGACCGAGACCGTGCTCGATGCCGTTGCCGATGTGTTCGCCACGGTGGCGTCGGCCGCCGAGCCGATCGTCGGACCGGAGCCGGCGACGACCACGACGACGTTCGCCGACTCGACCACCACGGTCGCCGGCGACACCACGACCACGATCCCCGAGACCACCACGACCACCCTGCCGCCCGAGGCGCTGCCCCGTGCCGAGCAGATCCTCCTCGTGGCGGATGCCTACCCGCTGCTCGACGACCAGAGCGTGGCCGACCTCGTCGACCTGGTCGGGGGCGACCCCGACCGCATCGCCGAAGGCGAGAGCGCTCTGTTCCCGCTGGTGCGCCAGGAGGCGATCGACATCGCCGAGGAGTACCTGCTGGGCGGCATCAAATCCACCGAGCTGGGCGCCGTGCGGACCGAGTTGGTGACCCGACCCCGGCCGATCGTGCTCCTGCCCGACGACGTGCGGCCATCGATCGAGGCGGCGGTGGCGGATGTGGTGCAGCTGTCGCTGCAGGCGAATCGGTTCCGTGACGATGCCGCCACCCAGATCGCCCGCCTTGCCGCTCAGGAGAGCGTGTCCGACATCACGGTGGTGTTCGTCGCCGGCCAGCACATCGTCCGCGGCGGCGACCAACTCACCGCGGTGCAGCTGCAGGCGATCGAGGACCTCCGTCTTCTCGACCTCGAAGGTGAGGCCAACCCGACCCGGGCCATGGCTCTGGTGGCGGCGCTCGTCGTCGCCCTCGCCGCGGTGTTCGTGGCTCGCATCGCTCGGGATCTGTGGCGGCGCCCGCGGATGGTCGGCCTGTTCGGTCTGTTCCTCATCCTGGCCGCCGTCGCCGCCCGGCTCCCCGAAATGGTGACCGGCGACCATCGCGAACTCGGATTCATGGTCCCCGCCGCCCTGTTCGGCTATCTGGGTGCCAGCCTGTTCGACGCCCGGGTCGCCGTGCTCATGGCGCTTCCCGTATCGGCATTCGTGGCGCTCACCACCGGGGACGTGGCGCTCGTCGTGTTCTCGGCGGCGGCGACCCTCACGCCCATCCCCATGGCCACCGCGGTGGCGTCGCGCACCCAGCTGACCCTCGCCGTCGTGTCGTCGGCCCTCCTCCATGTCCCGTTGGCTGGTGCGATCGCCTGGTTCTTCTACGGCTCGGACGCCGTGGCGCTCAGCGCCGTGTGGGGGTTCGTCGGCGGCTTCGCCAGCGGGGTCGTGGCCTTGGGCATTCTCCCGGTGCTGGCGACGCTGTTCGGCATCACCACCACCCAGACGCTGCTCGACCTCACCGATCGCAACCATCCGGCGCTGCGTCGCATCGAGGAGACCGCACCGGGCACGTTCAACCACTCGATCATCGTGGGGAGCCTGGCCGACCGGGCGTCGCGCGCAGTGGGCGCCAATCCACTCCTCGCCCGAGCGATGGCGTACTACCACGACCTCGGCAAGACGGTGCAGCCGAAGTTCTTCGTGGAGAACCAGTTCGGGGTCACCAACCCGCACGACCGGCTTCCCGCGGAGGAGTCGGCGGCGATCATTCGCAGTCACGTCGCCGAGGGGCTCCGGCTGGCGCGCTCCTATCGCATCCCGCCCGATGTCGCCCAGGGAATCCTCACCCATCACGGCACCAGCCTGATGCGGTACTTCGCCCACAAGGGTGAGGAGGCCCAGGGGGAAGCCTTCGATCCTGCCGACTATCGGCACCGTGGTCGCAAGCCGAAGACCAAGGAGATGGTCATCCTCATGCTTGCCGATGCCACCGAAGCCGGCACGAGGGCGCTCGTCCAGCATGAGGATCCGACGAGCGAGAGCATCCGTGAGCTCGTGGAGGGCATCATCGCCGAGAAGGTCGAGGATGGGCAGCTCGAGGAGTCGGATGTGACGTTCGGCGAGCTCACGCGGATCAAAGAAGCGTTCGTGGATGCCATGATCGGGTACTACCACACCCGGATTCCGTATCCGGGGTTCCCCGTGGCACGGAGCACACAGCCGGCGTGAACGTATTCTTCAGTGACGAACAAGGTCACCCAGCCGACGGAGCATCACTCCGTGCCTTCGCCTCGCGGGTGCTTGCCGCCGAGGGGTACCCCGCCGACACCGAGGTGGCCGTGTACCTCGTCGATGCGATGGAGATGGCGACGTACAACAAGCGGTTCATGGATCGCGAGGGTCCCACCGATGTGCTCGCCTTTCCGACCGAGACCCTCATCCCCGGCGATCCGCCGCGCGCCGTGGCGGGCGAGCCGCCGCTCAACATCGGCGATGTGTTCCTCTGTCCCGTCGAAGTGGCCCGACGCGCCGCGGAGGAGAACATCCCGTACGAGGACTTCATCCATCTGCTCCTCGTCCACGGCATGCTGCACCTGCTCGGATACGAGCATGAAGACGACGCGGCCGCGGATCGCATGGAACGGCGCGAAGACGAACTCCTCGAGATGATCGGGAGGTCGTGGGAATGATCCCGCTCGCCCTCGGTCTGAGCGCCGTGCTCACCGTCTCCGGCGCCGCGCTGCGATTTGGCGGTGCGTCACTCGTCCGTACCCACCGCGCCGATGCCCTGCGTGATGCCGCCTCGGGCGCGGCCGGGGCGGGGCGCGTCGCCGATCTCCTGGAGCTGCCGACGATGCTGCAGCCGTCGATCGGAATGGTGCACTCCGCGGTACTCGTGGCTGCCGCCATCCCGGCGACGTGGGCCCTCGCCTCGCTCACGTCGGGCTGGATGCTCGGCGGCTCGCTCGTGGCGCTGGGAATGGTCCTCGTGCTGGCGGGTGACGCCGTGCCCCGATCCCTGGGACGAGCGATGCCCCGCCGGCCCGCCTACCGCCTCTCCATCTTGCTGGCGTGGGCGATCCGGGTGGGGAGCCGGGCCGCCGACGCCATCTCCGACGAAGAGACGGAGGAGGGCGAGGACGACGAGTCGGATGAGCAGGAACACGAGGAGGAATTCGAGTTGATCTCCTCGGTCCTCGAGTTCACCGACGCCATCGTGCGGGAGGTAATGGTGCCTCGCACCTACATGGTCACGGTGTCGGCTTCCGCCGACAGCGATCAGGCACTCGAGGTGGCGGTGGCCTCGGGGAGGTCCCGAATCCCGGTGACCGGAGACAGCCTCGACGACGTCGAGGGCGTGCTCTACGCCCGCGATCTCCTGAGGTTGCGTGATACGGCAAACCGGCCGGTGCCGGTGCGGCGATTGATGCGACCGGCGCACTTCGTTCCCGAGACCAAGCGGGTGTCGGAGCTGCTGCGGGAGCTGCAGCGCGAGAAGGTCCATCTCGCCATCGTGGTGGATGAGTTCGGGGGCACCGCGGGACTCGTCACCATCGAAGACCTCATCGAGGAGATCGTGGGGGAGATCGCCGACGAGTACGACACCGAGGAGCACATGGTGGTGACCGAGGACGGCGGCTATGTCGTCGACGGCCGCGTATCCGTGGAGGATCTCTCCGAGTTGGTCGGGGTGCGGCTGCCCGACGAGGATTGGGACTCGGTCGGCGGACTGGTGCTCGGACTCGCCGGACGGATCCCCGAAGAGGGTGAGACGTTCGAGGTCGAAGGTCTGCGGCTCACCGCCGAACGGGTGCAGGGTCGCCGGGTGGCGCGGGTCCGGGTCAGCATCCGTTGAAGTCCGGTTTCGTGCCCGTGGTCGGACGACCCAATGTCGGCAAGTCCACCCTGGTGAATGCGCTGGTGGGGGCCAAGGTGGCGATCACCTCCTCGCGCCCGCAGACGACACGCAACACCATCCGGGGGATCGTCGATCGACCCGACTTCCAGATCGTGCTCGTCGACACGCCCGGAATCCATCGTCCCCGCACCGCCCTCGGAAAGCGGCTGAACTCGCTCGCCGCCGATTCGCTCACCGAGGCCGATGCCGCGGTGTTCGTCATCGAGGCCACGGGCAAGATCGGGCCGGGTGACCGGCTCATCGCCGGGCGCCTCACCGCCGCGGGCTTGCCCACGGTATGCGTGGTGAACAAGGTGGACGCCGCCGACGGTGAACAGGTGGTGGAGCGGCTTGCGGTGGCAGGGGAGTGGGGCTTTGCCGCCTATGTCCCCATCAGTGCCACCGCCGGGACCAACCTCGAGCCCGTCATCGAGGAGATCGTGGCGCTGCTACCCGAAGGGCCGCGGTACTTCCCGGCCGGGATGACGAGCGATCAGGCCAACGAGTTCCTGATCGGCGAGATCGTGCGCGAGAAGTTCCTCGACCGGCTGCGTGACGAGCTGCCGCACTCGCTGGCGGTCCTGGTCGAGGAGATCACCGAACAGGACAACGGGGTCACCCGCATCGACGCCCGCGTGCTCGTGGAACGCGACAGCCAATAGGGCATCGTCATCGGCACGGGGGGCTCGTTGCTGGCGGCTGCGGGCACGGAGGCCCGTGTGGAGCTGGAGCGCCGCCTCGCCACCCGCGTGCATCTCGATCTCCGCGTCACCGTGGAGAAGGACTGGCAGCGGCACCCGGGGATCGTGCAGCGGCTGGGAATGTGAGTCCGCTTCCCGCTTCCGGCTTCCCGCCAGAGTCCCGATCCGGTCAGGTGACCTGGCCGGCAACGGGCAGCGGGTGGCGGGTAGCGGGCCGCGGGTAGCGGGCGGCCCTACTCCACTTCCTCCGGCTCCTCGCCTGCCTTCGTGATGGCCTCGACCCTGCGACGCTCTTCCTCGGCGTCGATCTCGCCCAGGTGGGTGGCGATCCACCACACGTTGCCCGCAGGGTCGGTGACGACGGCATGGCGCTCGCCGAGGCTGCGGTCGGTGACCGGTTCCACGGCGATGGTGGCGCCGGCATCGAGTGCCGCGGCGAACACCTCGTCACAGTCCTCGACGTAGAGGTAGAGCGCGGCGACCATTGGCCCCTCCTCGTCGAAGGACTCGCCGACCACGATCATGCACTCGGCGACCCGGACTTCGGCGTGCAACAGGGTGCCGTCGGGTCGATCCCGCCGGCTCAGGATCTCGGCGTCGAAGGCGTCTTCGAGGAACTCGACGAGCTCCGCTGCCCCCTCGACGAGCAGGTAGGGGGTCAATGCGGAGTATCCCGGCCGGAGCCCTTCGGTCACGGCTGCCCCCAGGTGTCGATCATCGCCACGAGATCACGGTCGAGGTCGGAGAGGGCCTTCACCGAGTGCGTCGTGCAGGCGAGGGTCACCCGGTTCCACCGGATGTCGATGTCGGGGTGATGGTCGGCCTTCTCCGCCACGAGCGCCACCCGGGCGACGAAGCCGATGGCGGCGGCGAAATCGGGGAGGACGAACGTGCGGCGGATCGACTCGCCCTCGAGCGCCCAGGCCGGGTGTGCGGCCACCAGGGCATCCCGTTCGGCCGGGGTGAGTGGCGTCGCCATGACCCGTAGTGTCGCGCACCGCGACCCGGTTCGTGCGGAACCCCGATCGCGTTGGCCGTGCCGTACCTTGGGCCGGGCCGGCGTCAGCGGCGGCGGGTCCTCAGGGCGAGGGTCACCGCGGCGATCAGGGCCGCAGCCAGCACCGCCAGCGCCATCGGGAACTCCGCGGCGCCGCCGCCCGAGGCCCCTCCGGGGAGGGCCGCCAGGGTGGTGTCGGTGTCGGAGTCCGTGGCCGTCAGGGGAAGGGTCGTCGTGGTGGGATCGGGGAGGGGATCCGAAGGTCCACCATCCGCCACGATCTCGAACACCGTTCCCTGGTGGAGCACCGTGACCTCGGTCCCCACAGCCAGGGCGGCGGCGAGCAAGGGGTCGGAGGCGGCCAGGGCGAAGTAGTCGGGCGAGCCGAATGCCACCCGCACCGTGGCGGAGCCGGGTTCGAATGCGGTGTCGACCCAGCGGCCCTCGCTGTAGCGGAAGGTTCGTCCCCCGCCGGTGCGAACCAGGTCGCCGTATTCGGCGCCCGGGACGGCTCCCGTGTCGGCGGCGGCGAGATCACCGGCGAAGTCCGCGGCACCCACCGCCGCCTCGCCCGAGATCGGGAGGGTGGTGGCGGCAGCGGTGTCGGCGGCGGCGCGGGCGATCTCGTCGATGGCTTCGTCGCCGAAGGGTGCGTCCTCGGTGACCAGATAGGAGGTGTAGGGGGTCACGATCCCCCAGCGGATCGACAGGCGGACGATCTGGCCGATGATCTCGTCGTTGGGACCCTCGAGGCGGATCGCGGTGAGCAGCTCGCCGATCTTGCGGGTTGCCCAGAGGCGGGCCACGGTGGGATCGCCTCCGGCGGCGGCAAACCTGATGTCGTCGAAGACCAGGGCGACGGGTTCGCCGCGCACCCGACCCGACAGGGTGATCGTGGCGTCCCCCGACCCCTCGTACCGTCCCGCCACCACGAGCTGACCGCCGCGGAAGATGTCGGGAAGCGGGTCGGGGTGGATGTCGGAGACGGTCACGCCCTCGACCTCGAGGGCGACTCCGGTGAGCACCGGCGACGACACCTTGGCGTAGAGGGTCTCGACGGCGGCGT
>JACRIT010000010.1 GCA_016215655.1 Acidimicrobiia bacterium | reverse complement strand
TGCTTGTTGCCCGGCGGCTCTGGTGCGGGTGTGGGGACGGTCGTTTCCCCCTGGTGTGGTGGTGGGTGGATAGGTTCGATTCCCTCCCCGGGCACGGGCGGTTCGCGTCCGCATCCTTCGTTCGGCGCCTGTTCGGCGCCGAACTCGTCTGCGCTGCGGAATGGTGCTTGTTGCCCGGCGGCTCTGGTGCGGGTGTGGGGACGGTCGTTTCCCCCTGGTGTGGTGGTGGGTGGATAGGTTCGATTCCCTCCCCGGGCACGGGCAAGTCGCGACCAGACCGGATGAACCCTCCGCGTCCCCGGCTAGCCTCGGTGCCCGAGCCGCATGTCAGTCGAACTCATCCTCGTACTCGCTCTCGTGCTGGCTGCCGAGTTCACCAACGGCCTGACCGATGCGGCCAACGCCATCGCCACCGTCGTCGGCACCCGGGTCCTCTCTCCGATGCAGGCGGTGCTCATGGCTGCCGTGCTCAACATGGCCGGGGTGCTCGTCACCGGCGCCGCCGTCGCCGCCACCATTGGGAAGGGGATCGTCCGGCCCGAGGTGATCAACCTCGACACCGTGGCAGCGGGAATGCTCACTGTCGTGGTGTGGACGACGGCCGCCTGGTTCTACGGCATCCCCACCAGTGAGACCCACGAGTTGCTCGCCGGTCTCGCCGGCGCCGGTCTGGCCACCGCCGGACCGTCGGTGCTGCTCTGGGGCGGCTGGGGCAAGGTCGGCGTGGGCTTGGCCATGTCCACGCTCATGGGCTTCGGCCTGGCGGCTCTGCTCATGACGGCCATCTACTGGGGATTCCGGGCGATGCGCCGACCGCGGGTCATGCGGCTGTTCGGGCGGGCGCAGGTCGTGTCCGCCGCCTTCATGGCCTTCAGCCACGGCAGCAACGACGGGCAGAAGTTCATGGGGGTGTTTGCGCTGGCACTGCTTCTCGGAGGTCAGACGACCGAGTTCGAGGTCGAACTCTGGGTGATGCTGCTCTGCGGCATCGTGATGGCGCTGGGCACCGCCCTCGGTGGGTGGCGGATCATCAAGACGATGGGGAGCAAGATCACCCGCCTGGAACCCGCCCAGGGCTTCGCCGCCGAGACCGCGGCCAGTGTGGCGATCCTCACCGCCTCCAAGTTCGGAATCCCCCTCAGCACCACCCACACCATCGGCACGGCGATCATGGGGGTCGGCGCCACCCGGCGGTTCTCGGCGGTGAACTGGAGTGTCAGCCGCCAGATCGTGATGACCTGGGTCCTGACCTTTCCCGCCTGCCTGATCCTCGGCTACGTCTTCGCCCAGGTCTTCAAGCTGTTCTAGCCGCTCTCAGGCACCTCGAAAGCGATAGGGGATTCGATCGGTGTCGAGAGGCAGTGTGAACTTGTCGGGATCGGCGCTGTCGTATGGCTCCGTCTTGAAGTTGACGATGAGGACGTCCTTGGAGCCGACGTTGGCCGTGGCATGCCATACCTCCGCCGGGATGTTCATCAGACAGCGGTGATACTCCGACATCGGGACCTCGGCGACGAGGCCACGCGTCGGGGACTCGACTCGATCGTCGTACAGCACGGTCAGGGCCTCGCCAAACACGATGGCGTACCGGTCCTCCGTTCGGGCGTGTCGCCCCCAACCCTTGATGACCCCCGGCCGGATCGTGGTGATGTAGGCGTGCACGAGTGGATCGGGGTGCCATCCCCACCGCGGGTTGAACAATTCGAGCAGCCAGCCCCGGTCGTCGACATGGGTGGTGAGGGGACGGATCGAGACACCCGCCGGCAGTCTGTTGACACGCTCGCCCGACATCGTGACCGTCGGTTCCTGCTTGTGGCCCTCACCAGCCATGTCGACTCCCGTCTCCCGCACTTACGCCGCCGCCCACTCCTTCACCATGCGATCGAGGGTGCCCAGCGGCACGAGACCCGACGACAGCACCGTGTCGTGGAACCCCTTGATGTCGAACCGCTTGCCCAGCTTCTTCTCCGCCTCGGCGCGCATCCGCTGGATCTCGAGTCGTCCGATCATGTAGGCGAGCGCCTGGCCGGGCACGGCGATGTAGCGGTCGACTTCGCCCTCGATGGTCCCCTGGGACATCGGCGAGTTGGCGCGGAAGAAGTCGATGGCCTGCTGGCGGGTCCAGCCCATGGCGTGGATCCCGGTGTCGACGACGAGGCGACCCGCCCGCATCGAGTCTGCGGAGAGCATGCCGATGCGCTCCAGAGGGCCGGAGTAGAGCCCCATCTCGTGGGCGAGCCGCTCCGTGTAGAGACCCCAGCCCTCGCCGTAGGCGGCGATGAAGGCGTGCTTGCGGAACTCGGGGATCCCTTCGAGCTCGCCCGAGATGGTCAGCTGGAGGTGGTGTCCGGGGATGCCCTCGTGGTAGGCCATCGCCTCGATCTCGAAGCGGCCCCACCGGGAGGGATCGGCCGTGTTCACGAAGAACGTGCCGGGACGCGACCCGTCGGCCGCGGGACGGAAGTAGAAGGCGGTCGGCCCGCTCGGGGTCTCGGCGACGACACAGTCGGCCTTGGGCAGGCGTCCGAACCATCCGCCCATCGCCGCCTTCGCCTTGGCCAGTGCCTTCTCTGCCGCCTCGCGCACCGATGCCCCGTCGCTGAAGTGCAAGGCGGGGTCGTCGCGCAGCCGGGTGAAGATCTCGGTCAGGTCGGTGGTGCCGAGCACCTCCTTGCCCAGGACGCGGTACTCCTCGGCGAGCTTGGCGATCTGGTCGAGGCCGGTCTGATGGATGGAGGCAGCGGTGCGATCGGTGGTGGTGTAGAAGGCGATAGCTCGCCGGTAGGTCTCCTCGCCCCCCTGGAGGTGGCACAACCCGGGCTTCTCCTCGGAGCGCCCGGCGGGCACCACATGATCTGCGACCGTGTCCCGCCAGACCTTCAGCGCCGGCAGCACGGTGTCACCCACGGTCTTGGCCACGGCCTGGCGCCAGGCCTCTTCGCCGGCCCACCCCTGCGGTCCGGTGAACCGTCCCAGGGGGTTCTCCGCGGGTGGTGCGGCGAGCAGGGCATCGACCTGGGCGACGGATTTCTCTGCGGTGCTGCGCATCGGCGTCTTGCCGCTGGCGACGCCGTCCCGCAGTCGGGCGGCAGAGTCGCGCAGGGCTTTGGCGAAACCCTCCATCTTGGGGATCATCGCTTCGGCATGGGCGGGCTCCAGGAGGGGGAGCTGCGGCACGACGACGGGGATCATCGCCTGCATGCCCATGGTGTGGCTCACGTCCCACTCCGCTCCCCGGGTCTCCTTGAGATCGGCCTCGGCTTCGGTGAGGAAGATGAGCACCTCGCGGGTGATCTTCTCGTCGGCGCTGAGGCCCGCCGGGTCGACGGCGCGAGCCCGGGCGGCGAAGTCACGCCGCGCCGCGATGTCGGCGTCTTCGGCGGCGAGGGAGGTGTCCTCGAACCGGTCGTCGTAGCGGTGGTCGCCCATCATGAGGGCTTGGGTGGGCTCGAGGCGGAGGGAGTACTCCCAGTACTCGACGGCCAGGTCGGCGAGGATCTGATGCACGGTCGTCCTTCTCCGGGGGAAGGCGATGGTAGGGCGGCCCACCCCATCCCGAAACGCCCCGGGGCTCCCCCATAGGGCTGCACCCGATAGCCTGCCCCGATCCCGGTCTCGAGGAGGGTGATGCGACATCCCTTTGGTCTGTTCGCCTGGATCGACGTGTCGGTTCCCGACCTCGATGCCGCCGTGCGGTTCTACGGGCAGGTGTTCGGCTGGGAGGCGAGCGCCGCCGACGGCGGGGGCCCGTACCGGCTGTTCCGCAAGGATGGCAAGGTGGCGGCCGGCGCCGGCGAGTTCTCCGCCGACGAGGCCGTCGCCGGCGTGGCGGCGTCGTGGTCGGCCTACGTCCTGACCGGCGACGTCGGCGAGGTCGCCGACCGCACCAAGGATCTCGGTGGCAGGGTGGTGGTCCCACCCACGCAGATTCCGGACACGGGACGCTTCGCCTTCATCGAGGACCCCACCGGGGCCACACTCGGTTTCTGGGAGCCGGGGGGCTTCGGCGGCGCCGACGAGTTCAACGACCCCGGCTTTCTCTGCTGGAACGAACTCGCCACGCGCGACGTCCCGGCCGCCGTTGCGTTCTACGGAGCGCTCCTCCCCGAATGGACCCTGGAACGGCTCGATGACGGTCCGTCGCGCTACACGATGGTGAAGCTCGGCGATCGTGACAACGCCGGCATCTTCGACATGTCGGCGTCGATGCCGGACACCACCGCTGCTCATTGGTCGGTGGTGATCTCGGTGGAGAGCATGACGATGGCCCTGGAGCGAGTGCACCGTGCCGGGGGCACGGTGGTGGGCAAGCCCCACCACACCGGCTTTGGCCCGATCTCCGACATCGTCGACCCCTTCGGGGCGCGGTTTCGGATCATCGACATGGTCGGGTAGGGCAGGCCCTCGGCGGCGGTCCTACATTCCCCTCATGTCAGCGATCCGGCCGGTGGTCTGCGTGGGAGCCCTGCACGTCGATGCCAAGGCGCGGGTGTTGGGCCCGGTGCGCACCGGCACCTCGAATCCGGCGAATGTGACCCGTACCCCGGGTGGGGTGGCGTGCAACGTCGCCCGCAGCCTGGCCCGGCTCGGGGTGCCGGTGTCGCTGGTGTCGGTGGTGGGTGACGACGAGATCGGCCGGGGACTGCTGTCCCGCCTCGCCGGCGAGGGGGTTGGCATCGACGACGTCATCGTGCTCCCCGATGCTGCGACCGCGGGGTACACCGCGGTGCTCGACGAAGCGGGAGCGCTCGTCCTCGGGATCGCCGACATGTCGATCTACGACCGGTTGGACGCCGCCGTGGTCGCTCCCGCCGTGGCCCGGTACGGGGGCTCCGCCCTGTGGTGCGCCGATGCCAATCCGGCCCCTGGGGGATTGGCTGCCCTCGCCCCGGTGGCGGCGACGCTCCACCTCGACCCGGTGTCGGTGGCCAAGGCGCCCAGGTTGCGCTCGGTGCTTGCCGGGTCCGCCGCAGTGTTCCCGGACGCCGCCGAGGCTGCCGCCCTCACCGGCTGCGAAGACGCCGCAGAAGCCGCGGCGGTGCTGCTGCAGGCGGGTACGGGCCGGGTGGTGGTGACCCTCGGACCCGCCGGGGTGTTCGACTCGGCGACCGCGGCACGTCGACCGGCGGTGGCGTCGGGCCCCATCGCCGACGTCACCGGCGCCGGCGACGCCCTGCTCGCCGGGTTTCTCGCCGCCATCGCCCGTGGCGAGTCCGACCCGCTGGGATGGGGCCTCGCAGCCGCCAGCCTGGCCGTGGAGACGCTGGAGACGGTGCCGGGGGACCTGAGCGTGGCGAAGGTGCAGGAGCGGCTGGGGTAGGAGTCTGCAGTCCTCAGTCTTCAGTCCTCAGTCCGAAGGTTCTGGCTGTCGACTGAGGACTGAAGACTGACGTCACACCCTTCCCGCGTACTCCTCCAACGCCTCCGGGTTTGCCAGCGCGGCGCGGTCGGTGACGGTCTCGCCGGCGACGATCGCCCGCACCGCCTTCTCCACCTTCTTGCCGGAGATGGTGTAGGGAACGGCCTGAACCGCCAGCACGCGGCGCGGCACATGGCGGGGGGAGGTCTCGGTGCGAATGCGGTCCTTGATCCTGGCGATGAGGTGGTCGTCGAGGACCACCCCGGGTGAGGCGACGACGAACAGCACCACCTCGACGTCGCCACCGGTGTCGTGGCCCACGGCGATCGAGTCGGCGATCTCGGGCATGGTCTCCACGGCCCGGTAGATCTCGGCGGTGCCGATGCGGACCCCGCCCGGATTGAGGGTGGTGTCGCTGCGTCCATAGATGACGACGCCGCCCTCGGGCCGGATCTCGATGAAGTCGCCGTGGGTCCAGGTGCCGGGGTGTTCGGCGAAGTACGCCTGGCGGTAGCGGGCGCCGTCGGGATCACCCCAGAAGCCCACGGGCATGGAGACGAGTGGACGGGTGCAGACGAGATCACCCTTCTCGCCGACGACGGGACGGCCGGAGGCATCCCATGACTCGACGGCGGCGCCAAGGGCACGAGCCTGCAACTCCCCGCGGCGCACCGGCAGGGTCGGCACGCCGAGGGCGAAGCACCCCACGATGTCGCTGCCACCGCTGATCGAGGCGAGCTGGACGTCCGAGGCCACGTTGGCGTACACCCAATCGAACTGCCCCGGGTTGAGCGGCGCCCCGGTGGAACCGAGGAATCGCATCGCGGAGAGGTCGGCGACCTTCCCGGGGACGATCCCGGCGTTGGCGTTGGCGGCGAGAAACCGCGGGCTGACCCCGAAGTGGGTGATCCCCGTGTCCCCGGCCAGGCGCCACAGTCGCTCGAGCGAGGGGTGCGATGGGCTGCCGTCGTAGAGCACGATCGTGGCACCCACCGCCAACCCGCTCACCAGCCAGTTCCACATCATCCATCCGCAGGTGGTGAACCAGAACAGCCGGTCGCCGGCCTTGAGGTCGGAGTGGAGGCGGAGCTCGCTCAGGTGCTTGAGGAGGGTGCCGCCGGCGCCGTGGACGAGGCTCTTCGGCCTGCCGGTGGTGCCCGACGAGTAGAGGATCGCCAGCGGGTGATCGAAGGGGAGCTGGGTGAATTCGAGTGGGGCACCCTCGGCGAGGAGCGCATCCCAGGGCATCGCCGCGGGAAGTGCGGGTGCCGCCTCGCCCACGACCACCACCTGCTCGATCGATGCGATGGTTGCGGTTGCCCGGGCCACCGTGGACGTGATGTCGTGCTGCCTGCCCTGGTAGCGGTAGCCGGCCACGGTGAGCAGTACCTTCGGCTCGATCTGGCCGAATCGGTCGATGACCCCGAGGGGCCCGAAGTCGGGGGAGCACGACGACCAGACCGCACCGAGGGACGCCGTGGCGAGCAGGCCGGTCACGGCCTCCGGCCCATTGGGCAGCAGCGCCGCCACCCGATCACCGACACCCACCCCGAGGCGCTGCAGGCCGCGGCGGGCTCGAGCGACGCCATCGCGCAACTCCCACCACGTCATCTCCGCCGGGGCGGCATCCTCGGAGGCGAAGACGATGGCGGGGGCGTCGTCGGCGCGCCGCAGCAGGTTCTCCGCATAGTTGAGCCGGGCGCCGGGGAACCATTCGGTGCCCGGCATGGCCTCGACGCCGACCGGACGATCCGCACGGTGCGAGGCGATCACCCCGCCGTCGTCCCACACCGCCTGCCAGAACTCGCCGCGGTGTTCGATCGACCACCGCCACAGCGTCGGGTAGTCGATCGGATCGAATCCGAGCCGCCGGGCAAAGGCGGCGAGGTTGCTCGCCGCGATGCGCTCCGGGGACGGTCGCCACAGGATCTCGGACATCGGAAAGAGACTACGAGAAGGAAGGCACCAGGCACCAGATGCCAGATACCAGATGCCAGATTCCAGATTCCAGATCAGACTTCAGCTGTCGGTCTGCCCGCGTCGCGGCGTGCAGCCTGCAGCTTGCAGCTTGCAGCCTCGCGGTAGCTCCCCGAGTGTCCGTCCGGGACCCGGTACCCGGCACCCACGGTCTGGCGTCTGGCGTCTGGTATCTGGCACCTGCCATCAGGTACCGTCCAACCATGAAGATCGGTCTCGTCTACGCCAACTGGGCCGCACCGGAGAATGCCGGGGAGTACGCCGCCCGCGCCGAGGCCCTGGGGTTCGAGTCGCTGTGGACCGTGGAGCATGTGGTGGTGCCAAAGGGGTACCGCTCCACCTACCCCTACAGCCGCAGTGGGCGGATGGCGGGCGGGTCCGAGGACTTCCCCTCGCCGGACCCCCTCATCTGGCTGTCCTTCGCCGCCGCGGCCACGACCCGGATCAGGCTCGCCACCGGGATCCTCATCCTGCCGCAGCGCAACCCACTGGTACTCGCCAAAGAGGTGGCCACCCTCGATCGGCTCAGCGGGGGGCGCGTGACGCTGGGGGTAGGGGTGGGCTGGCTGGAGGAGGAGTTCAAGGCGCTCGGCGTGCCGTTCGCCGGCCGTGGCGAGCGGACGGACGAATACGTGGCGGCGATGCGGGCGCTGTGGACGCAGGACCTCGCCTCGTTCTCCGGGCCGACCGTCTCGTTCCAGGACGTCTACCTGCGGCCGTCGCCGGTGCAACAGCCTGTGCCGATCGTGATCGGCGGACACAGCGAGCGCGCCGCCCAGCGGGCGGGGCGAATCGGTGCCGGGTTCTTCCCCGCCGGCGTGCAGGTCGATGCCCTGCCCGGGCTCGTCGCCTCGGCACGCACCTGGGCCGAGCGGTCGGGGCGTGATCCCCAGGCGCTCGAGGTCACCATGGGGGCCAAGCCGACGCCGGACTCGGTGGCCCAGGTGCTCGCCGCCGGGATCGATCGCCTCGTCCTCCCCGCCCCCCCGAATCCCGACGACCTGGAGACGATGGCGAGCGCGCTCGGGGGGTTGATGGGGTAGGGCGGGGCAGTTGGCAATTGGCCAGACTCGCAATTCGCAATTCGCAATTCGCAATTCGACACCCACAGTGCGCAATGCGCGATGCGCGATGCACCACGGACCCGGAAGCAGCCACCGCCGGGCTGCAAGCCGCACGTCCCTCGTCCCTCGTCCCTCGGGTCTGGTGCCCGGTGTCTGGTGCCCGGTGCCTGGTGCCCGGTGTCTGGTGTCTAGCGCCTTCCTCCTGTGATAGCCTCGCTCACGGAAGACCGATCCGTGTCCGGCGCCGCCAACGAGCGGCGCCGGACGGTCCACCGGGTGAGGTCCCGGACCCATGATGCGACGTTGCCGGTTTCGTGCGCGCCCGGTAGCGGGCAGAGGGCTGAGCCGATGATCATTGCCCGCGGCCTCGTCATCGAGGCCGGAATCCGCACGCTGGTGAGCGACGCGTCCTTTGCGCTGCACCCCGGCGACAAGGTGGGCCTCGTCGGCCAGAACGGCGCCGGCAAGACGACGCTCATGCGCACCCTGGCCGGGCTGCGCGAGCCGGCGGCGGGGACCGTGGCCCGGTCCGGTCGCATCGGCTACCTGTCGCAGGAAGCGGCGCTCCCCGAACTCGAACACCGCGATGCCACCGGGCTGGAGCGGGTGCTGGCGGCGCGCGATGTCGGCGGGGTGCAGCGGCGCATGGAGGACACGCGACGCCGCATGGAGTCCGCCGATCCCGAGGAGCGCGATCGTCTCATCGCCCGGTTCGCCCGTCTCGAGGAGCAGTTCCACATCGCCGGTGGCTATCACGCCGAGGCCGAGGCTCGCCGCTTTGGCGCCGCCGTGGGCATCACCGACGAGGAGATGGCGCAACCGGTGCGCACCATGTCCGGGGGGCAGCGCCGCAGGGTCGAGCTGGCGCGCATCCTCTTCGGCGAGACGGATGTGCTGCTTCTCGACGAGCCGACCAACCACCTCGACCTCGATGCCAAGGCCTGGATGGTGGGTTTCCTCAGTGAGTACAAGGGTGCCCTCCTCGTGGTCAGCCACGACCTGCCCCTGCTCGATACCGCCATCACCTCGGTGCTCTCACTGGAGAACGGAACGCTGGAGCCCTACCGGGGCACCTACTCCTACTTCCTGGCGGAACGGGAGCGCCGGCGCGAACAGCGGATTCGGGAGAACCTGGTGCGCGGGCGCCAGATCGCCGCGCTCGAGGCCACGGCGCGACGGTTCATGGGGACCACCGAGAAGATGTCGAAGCGGGCCAAGGGCATGCAGAGCCGGGCCGACAAGATGAAAGCGCGCCTGGTCGACATCGCTGCCCGGAGCCGCCGGGTGAACCTGCAGTTTCCCCAGCCGGAGCCGTCCGGGCGCATCCCGCTCGAGGGCAAGGGGCTTGCCAAGGCCTTCGACGACAATGTCGTATTCGTCGATGTCGACGTCTTCGTCGAGCGGACCGAGCGCCTCATCATCATGGGACTCAACGGGGCGGGCAAGACGACACTGCTGCGGATCCTCGCCGGTGAGGAGTCGGCCGACATCGGTGAGGTGACCCGGGGGTACAAGGCATCGGTGGGCTACTACGCCCAGGAGCACGAACAGATCAAGCCCGGCATGACCGTCATGGACCATGTGCGGGGAGTGGCCGGCGGGGCGACGGATTCGGTGCTGCGCGGGGTGCTCGGTCACTTCCTCCTCGGAGACAAGACCGAGCAGGATGGCGCCACGCTCTCCGGTGGGGAGAAGACGAAACTCGCCCTTGCCATGCTCGTCGTGGGCAAGCACAACGTGCTGCTCCTCGACGAGCCGACGAACAACCTCGATCCCCAGGCGAAGCAGTCGCTCCTCGACGCACTCCACATGTACCCGGGGACGATCGTGCTCGTCAGCCACGACACCGAGTTCGTCGCCGATCTCGATCCGGACCGGGCCGTGATGATGCCCGACGGTGAGTCGGTGTACTTCGACGAGAGTCTGCTGGACCTGGTGGCGCTGGCGTAGGTCGGCCGCCTGCGGCGGCCTCCCGCAATGCGTAAGTCCCGCGGCTCGCGTCAGCCCATGTTGGATGGCTTGGGATCCTGGACCGCGGGCGCCGCTCGGCGCAATGCGCAAGACGGGTCAAGACCCGGACGCAACCCTCCGGCGTATTGCGCATTGCGTATTGCGCAGCCCTACCCAACACCGCCCGAAGCGCGTTCTGGCAACACGCCCTCCGGCACCCGAGCCATCTGCCGCCTACGACCTGCCATCCGCCATCTCCCGGCACGCTCGAGAGATGCGCGACAATCACCCTTGACATGGCTGCCTATCCCTCGGACTACGAGTTCCATGTGGTGCTGCGCGATGGGGGACTTGCCCACATCCGGCCGATCAAACCCTCGGATGCGGATGCACTCCACGCCATGTTCCTCCGCATGGGGCGTGACAGCGTCTATCAGCGGTTCTTCCGGCACAAGGCCGACCTCACCCCCGAGGAGCTCGAGTACTTCACCAATGTGGACTACGACGAGCGCATGGCGTTCGTGGTGATGATCGGACAGACGATGGTCGCCGTCGGGCGCTACGACCGCATGGAGCGGGACCGCACCGTCGCCGAGGTGGCCTTTGGTGTCGAGGACGCCCAGCAGGGCCGCGGGATCGGCACCCAACTCCTCGTCCATCTCACCAACCATGCCCGGCACCATGGAGTCACGTCGTTCCGGGCGTTCGTCCTCAGCGACAACTACGCCATGATGCGCGTGTTCCGCACCTCCGGCTACCGCATGACCCGGGCGCTGGAGGAGGGGGTGTACACCGTCGACTTCCCGGTCGAGGTCACCGAGGAGGTCACCCGCCTTGCCGGGATGCGCGAGCAGCACGCCGTCGCCGCCTCGCTGCTCCCGGTGTTCTACCCCAAGTCCGTCGCCGTGATCGGTGCTTCCCGGGAGGACATGTCGATCGGGGCGCGGCTCATGCGCAATCTCATGCGCGGGGGATTCTCCGGGACCGTGTATCCGGTGAACCCGAATGCGCAGTCGGTCGGTTCGGTCAAGGCATACGACTCCGTCCTGGAGATTCCCGATCCCGTCGATCTCGCCGTGGTGGTCGTTCCCGCTCGCTTCGTGATCGAGGTCACCAAGCAGTGCGCCGAGAAGGGCGTGCGCGGCATGGTGATCATCACCGCGGGCTTCTCCGAGACGGGCGAGGCCGGGGCAGCGATGGAGCGCGAGCTGGTGAGTCTCGCCCGGGAGGCGGGCATCCGAGTCATCGGACCGAACTGCATGGGACTGCTCAATACCGACCCTGCGGTGCGGCTCGACGTGACCTTCGCCCCGGTGTTCCCACCCCAGGGCAACGTCGGCATGTCGAGCCAATCGGGGGCACTGGGCATCGCCATCCTGGATCACGCCCGTCGGCTCGACATCGGGATCTCCACCTTCGTATCGGTGGGCAACAAGGCGGACGTCAGCGCCAATGACCTCCTGCTCTATTGGGAAGGAGACCCCGCCACCGATGTGATCGTGCTCTACATGGAGTCCTTCGGTCACCCGCGACGGTTCGCCCGCATCGCCCGCCGCATCGGCCGCACCAAGCCGATCGTGGCGGTGAAGTCGGGACGCACCCTCGGTGGAGCCCGAGCCGCCAGCAGTCACACGGGAGCCCTGGCCTCGGTGGAGGGTGCGGTCTCGGCGCTGTTCCGCCAGTCCGGCGTGATCCGCACCGACACCCTCGAGGAGTTGTTCGAGGTCACCTCGCTGCTCGCCAACCAACCCCTGCCCAAGGGTCGAAGGGTGGCCGTGCTCACCAACGCCGGCGGGCCGGCCATCCTCGCCATCGATGCCCTCGAGTCCGAGGGGCTGCAGGTTCCGGTGTTCTCCGACGAACTGCAGGCGGTGCTGCGGGTCGGCCTCGCCGCCGAGGCCGCGGTGCGCAATCCCGTCGACATGATCGCCTCCGCCGGACCCGAGCAGTACCGGAGTTGTCTCCGGGCCCTTCTCGACAGCAACGAGATCGACACCGTGATCGTGGTCTTCATCCCCACCACCCCGGGCGGACTCGATGCGGTGCAGAAGACCGTCGCCGAGGTCGTCGGCGGGAACGCCCATGACAAGACGGTCCTTGCGGTCTACATGGAGGCGGACATCGACACGATGCCGCACCACGCCGAAGGAACCCGGCGCATCCCGATCTACCCCTTCCCCGAGCCGGCGGCGCGGGCCCTGGCTCGGGTGTGCCGGTATGCCGAGTGGCGGTCCAACCCGCTCGGTGACATCGTGCACTTCGAGGACGTGAACCGCGACTCGGCCCGGGCCACCATCGACGCCGCCCTCACCCGGCTCGGCGGCGAGGGAGGCTGGCTGGAGCCGCGCGACGCCGAGGCCGTGCTCGACGCCTACGGCATCCGGCGGGCGGCGTCACGCGTCGTCACCACCGCAGAGGAGGCGGTGGCTGCGGCTGCAGAGATCGGCGGACCGGTGGCGCTGAAGGTGATCGCCCCCAGCGTCCTCCACAAGACCGAGGTGGGAGGCATCGCCCTCGACGTCAAGGGTGCTCGCCAGGTCACCGCCGCCTTCGAGCGGCTCATGAAGGTGGCCGATGACGCCCAGGGCGTCCTCATCCAGGAGTTCGTCGGGGGAGGGCACGAGGTCATCATCGGCATGACCGAGGATCCCTCGTTCGGGCCCCTCATCGCCTTCGGCCTGGGCGGCGTCTACGTCGAGCTGATCGGCGATGTGGCGTTCCGGATCCTTCCCCTCACCGATGTCGACGCCACCCACATGATCCGCGAGGTGAAGGCATCCAAGCTGCTCGATGGCTACCGGGGGGGAGACGCCGGCGACATCCCGGCGTTGCGCGAGACCCTGTTGCGGGTCTCGGCGATGATCGACGAGCTGCCCGAGATCGCCGAGATGGACCTCAATCCGGTCAAGGTGCTTCCCCCCGGACAGGGCTTGCGTGTCGTCGACCTGCGCATGCGGGTCCGCCCGGTCCCGCAACGCTGGCTCCCCAGCCGCAAGGACATCCCCGCGGCGCGGAAGGCGTAAAGGAAGTCTTCAGTCATCAGTCTTCAGCAGGAAGTGCGTCTCCGCGCGATCGGATCAGCAGGTGTCTGGCTGAGGACTGAGGACCGATGACTCCTCAGACGCTCGCTAGCTCCGCCCCCTCGCCCAGGGCCGCCTGGGCCGCAGCCAATCTCGCGATGGGGACCCGGGGCGGGCTGCAGGACACGTAGTCCAGGCCGGTGCGATGGCAGAACTCGATGGTGGCGGGATCGCCACCATGCTCGCCACAGATGCCCACCTCGAGATCGGGACGCACCGCCCGACCCTCGCGGGTGGCGATCTCGATGAGGCGGCCGACACCCTCGATGTCGAGGGTGGAGAAGGGATCGGTGGTCAGCAGACCCTCCTCCAGGTACCGCCCGAGGAAGGCCTTCTGGGCATCGTCGCGGCTGATCCCGAACGTCATCTGGGTGAGGTCGTTGGTGCCGAAGGAGAAGAACCGGGCGGTGGCGGCCAGCTCCCCGCCGCGCAAGGCGGCCCGGGGGATCTCGATCATGGTGCCCACCGGGATGTCCCGAGTCACCCCCACACGCACCGCCTCCTCGCGGATCATCGCCTCCATGCGCACCAGCTCGGTTCCCATCGACACCAGCGGGATCATGATCTCGAGGCGCGGGTTGCCACCGGCGGCGACGCGGCGGCGGATCGCCTCGAGAGCGGCGCGAACCTGAGCGCGATACAACTCGGGACGGACCACACCGAGGCGGACCCCGCGCATTCCCATCATCGGGTTCGCCTCTTCGAGGTGGCGAACGGCTTCGAGCATGACGTCGATCTCGGCCGTGTCCCCGCCCGCCGCGGTCACCTTGATGCGTTCCTCGACGAGTTCGA
>JACRIT010000069.1 GCA_016215655.1 Acidimicrobiia bacterium | reverse complement strand
GACTTCGACATCCTGGTGCCGTTCGATCGCGGCGATGTGGTGTCGCTGGTGCATCGAGTCGGCGAGGTGCTCTCCGAGTCGCACGAACCGGAGGGAACCCGGATCAAGGGACGGGTACCGGCGCGGTATGCGGAGAGCGTCCTCGCCTTTCGAGTGGAATGAGATCCGGCTCGCGGTGCGACGCATCCCGGCGATCGGGGTCAGGCCTCCATCGCCCGGTCGAGCACCGGAGCGGTCCGCACCCCTGCCGGGATGCTGCCATACGCCAGTCCCGGATCGGCGATGCGGGCGGTCACGAAAAGGTCGGCGACCTCAGGGGTGGAGTACCGGATCAACAGCGAGGCCTGGAGCAGCACCGCGGCCCGCTCCACCAGGCGCCGAGCCTGGGGCTCATCGACGGCGGCGAACGCCGCGGGAAGGGCGTCCACGGCGGCATCGAACCGTGAGTCGCCACCGAGGGCGAGCCGGATCTCGGCGAGCAGAGCCTCCACCGCCGCCGGGTTGCGGGCGGCGGCCCGCAACACGTCAAGGCAGATCACGTTGCCCGAGCCCTCCCAGATCGAGTTCACCGGACTCTGTCGGAACAGCCGCGGCAGGTCCGACTCCTCGACGAACCCCGGCCCGCCCAGGCACTCCATCGCTTCGGCGGCATGGCCCGGGCTGCGCTTGGTAAGCCAGTACTTCACGATGGGCGTGGCGAGGCGGGCGAACTCGTGCTCTCCGCGGTCATAGGCGCCGGCGAGCCGCAGCGCCGCCACCGTGGCGGCCTCGGACTCCACGGCGAGATCGGCGAGCACCGCCCGCATCAGCGGCTGCTCCGCCAGCGGCTTGCCAAAGGCCTGACGATGGCGGGTGTGATGGATCGCCTCGACCAGTCCGTGCCGCATCTGACCGGCTGCCCCCAGGGCGCAGTCGAGTCGGGTCCGATTCACCATCTCGATGATCGTGGTGACACCACGGCCTTCGTCTCCGACGCGGAAGGCCAGGGCGCCATCGAGTTCGATCTCGGCCGAGGCGTTGGAGCGGTCCCCCATCTTGTCCTTGAGCCGCATCATGAGCACGGCATTCCTCGTGCCGTCGGGGCGGTACCGGGGCATGAGGAAGCAGGTGAGCCCGCCCGGCGCCTGGGCCAGCACCAGGAACACATCCGACATCGGCGCCGAGCAGAACCACTTGTGACCGGTGAGCGAGTACTCCCCGTCACGGCGGGGACGGGCGATCGTGGAGTTGGCCCGCACGTCGGAGCCGCCCTGCTTCTCGGTCATCGCCATCCCCGCCGTGAGGCCCGACTTGTCCGCGGCGGGCACGTCGCGCCCGTCGTATGCGGTGCGGGTGAGTCCCGGTTCCCAAGCGGCGGCGAGACCGGCCTCGGTGCGCAGCGCCGGGATCACCGCATAGGACATCGACAGGGGACAGGTGTGGCCGTAGTCGACGGGGCCCCACACGATGAACTTCGCACAACGGAGCACATGGGCCCCTTGGCGGCCGTCGGCCCACGCCGCCCCATGCAGCCCGCGGGAGATGGCGGCGTCCATCAACTGGTGATAGGCGGGGTGGTACTCCACCCGGTCGAGGCGATTGCCGTGGCGGTCGTGGGTGAGGAGGGTTGGCCGATTCGCCTCGGCGAGACGTCCCCATCTCCGGGCGCCCTCGGACCAGGCGAACGCACCGGTCTCGGTCAACTCGGCCTCGCCCCACCGCGCGCCCTCGCGAGCCACCGCGGACCTCAGCGCCCGATCGGCAAGGTACCCGTTGAGTCCTTCGATCGGAGGAGGCTGGTTGACGACCTCGTGGGTGGCGGGCATGGACCCGCCCACCCTACTTCGTCGCAGCCCGTTGCAGGATGGGATCGAAGTAGCGGGCCAGCTCGCGTCTCAACTGCTCGATCGAATCGATGACGTAGAGGTTCTGGTGCTGCTCGTAGAGCACCTTGTCGTGGCCGATGACGTTCTCGATGGTGAAGTCCTGATACTCCATCTTCCCCTCGGCGGCGCGCATGAACTCCTCGCCACCCGACATGAGGCCGGTGCCGAAGACCTTCATGACCCCGTCCTCGCGGATCATCCCGAATTCGGTGGAGTACCACGCAAGCCGCTTGATGTTCTCCTTCTCCTCGTCGGAGGCAGAAGCGAGATATGCCGGGGCGAACATCTCCTGGAGTTCGGCGTAGTAGCGGTTCATCCAGAACGGCAGGTGCCCGAAGATGTCGTGGAACATGTCGGGCTCGGGGGTCCAGTCGAGCTCCTCCCAGGACCGCATGTAGTTGGTGATGAGGAACTCGTGGCGATCGAAGTAGCGGTACCACTCGTCGGAGTCGGTGTACCGGACATCGGTGCGCACCACCTGCCAGCCGCTCGCCGGGGTGATGCGGGCGTTGAGTTCGTCGAGTGTGGGGATGCGATCGGCGGGGAGCTCGAGCCGATCGAAGCCGCTCAGGTAGTGCACCGAGGCGTGCTGCCGCACGCGCGGCACCTGGCGCCGGTACAACTCTGCCCAGGTCTTGTGTTGCTCGGGCGAAAAGTCCAGATCCTGCACAAAGCCTCCTCCTGTCACCGCGGAATCTACCGTTCGCCCGCGCACGGTGCCCTGGATGACCACGGTGAGGGCGCCGCCGCCGAGATCGACGTCGTCCCGGTCAGCCGGCGAGCGGCTTGCGCAGCTGCCAGCCGAGTTTCGTGACGCGGTAGCCGAGGCCCTCGTAGAGGGGGAAGGCGCCATTCGGGTTCGTGGTGTGCACCCCCAGGGCGGCGTACTCCATTCCCATGTCGCGGAACATCCGCATGCTCTCGCTGATGAGCGCCTTGGCGATGCCCCGCTGACGCCACTCGCGTTGCACCGAGATGCTCTCGGTGTAGCCCCACTTCCTTCCCAGCGTGGAGTTCTCCGCCTGGTTGACATAGTTGAGCACCTGGCCAGCGATGACGTCACCAGAGAAGGCCACCTTCCACAGAGATGGATCGTTGGTTTGCTCAGCTCTCCATGCCTCGTAGTCGTCCTCGGTCGGCTTGCGGTAGCCGATATGGTCCTGGAAGGCTCGGTCGTCGGCCTCCCACACCGCCCGGGCATCGGCCCAGGTCGTCGGTCGGATCGCGACGCCTTCGGGGAGCGCGAGTTCGGGTATGGGATCGGCCAGGGAACGCGTCATCTCGGCGTACGTTTCGGTGCGTTCGTAGCCGAGGGCGGTGAGGACGGCCTCGCGTTCGGTCTCCCCCTCGTCGAGGAACGCGATGAAGAAGTCCTTCCCGGAATGCGGATGCTCTACGGCCATCTCAGCGAGACGGGCCTCCAGCCAGGTCATCATCACCTCGGCCACACCGCGACCGCGTACCTCGGGGTGGAGGAACAGGATCGCCAGCAACAGGCGATCATTCGTCGCCTCCTCGACCCACCAGGTGGCCCGGGCATAACCGACGACGGTGCCGTCGGCCCTCTCGAGCACGACCAGATCACGATCGAGATCGCAGTTGGTGAGGTGGCGGTATTGGTTGGTGAAGTCCTCGAGGGTCTCGATCCCCGATACCCCGTCGGCGAGGCGGGCGGCGTTGTACACCTGCACCACTCCGGGGTAATCGGATTCGCCGCGGCGATGGCGGAACCGCACGCCGCCGACGGGTTCGGGCAATGCGGGCATGCGGCTTCAGCCTATCGACGCCAGCGCGCCCAACACCGCGGCATGAAGCCCGCCATTGCTCACGAGCACGCCGCGATTGAGGTCCAGGACGTCGCCCGTGGTGAAGTCGAGAGGGAGCCCGTCAAGATCGGTGATGGACCCGCCCGCCCCGGCGACGATGGCGGCTCCTGCGGCGTGATCCCACACCCGCTCGCGCCAGTCCTCGCGATTGCGGGGGCGGACGTAGACCTCGGCCAGTCCCGCGGCCACCGCGGCGTACTTCGCCTGGCTGTCGATCCGCACCCATCCGCCCCCGATGCCGAGTTGCTCCACCACCTGCTGCAGCAATTCGGGATCACCGTGCGCCGCCTCGACACTGCCGAGCATCCGCGCACGCGTGGGATCCGTGACGCCGGACACGCCGATGCGCCGCACCTTGCCATCGCCGAGCGACTGCACGAAAGCCCCTATCCCGGGTCCACCCCACACCAGCACTCCCTGCATCCCCGACAGCTCGAGCCGGGGGCATCCGAGGATCCCGAGCACCGGCACCCCGTGATCGATGAGTCCGATCGCCACCGCGAACTGATCACCGCGCAGGAACCCCTTGGTACCGTCGATCGGATCGACAGCCCACATGCGGCTCCCTGGCCGCCCGCGGTGGTCGATCCAGGCGAACACCTCCCCCGGCGTGGCGGCACTGCCAAGGGCGTCGGTGACCGCGGCGGTCACTCCGTCCACCGCCGAGGTGCCCGCCGCAGCCAGATCGACCGAGCCCTCCTCGGCGCGCACCGCATCGTCGGGGAACCCGGCAGCGATCGCGCGGAGGATGACGGCCTGCGATCCGAAGTCGGCCACGGTCACCGGTTCCCGCTCGGACTTCTCCATCCGATCGATACCCGATGAGGCAATGGAAAGACAGAGCCGGGAGGCAGCCCGCACCGCCTCGCAGCCGACCTCGATCTCCGCAGCCAGACCGGTCATGTCCGTCCGATGTTCGCAGAATTCGCCATCGGCACCGTTGGCCGCCCCTCGGCAACCCAGGCTGCGATGCCCCCGATGAGGTCGCCGACATCGGTGAAGCCGAGCTGCCGCAGCGAGTCTGCGGCGAGACTCGACGAGAAGCCGTGCGCACACACCAGGATCACCCGCGCCTCGGGACGGGCAACGCGTGCGTCGTGCCAGGGGTACGCCGGATCGCATCGCCACTCCAGCACCGAGCGGGCGATCGGGATGCTCCCCGGGATCTCGCCGGTGGCCACCCGCTCGTCGGGACCGCGCACGTCGATCACCACCGCTCCGGCTTCGAGAGCCGCCGCGGTCTCGGCGGGAGTGGCACGACGGATTCGGCTCCGGGCCTCGGTGAGCATCTCGGTGATGGTCAAGGCGCCATTCTGCCCGCCCACCGGGCCAGCCGCGGGTAGCTTGCGGCGATGCGCTACCTCGACGCCGCTGCCACCCGAACCGCACTGGGGATGAGCGCCGCCATCGCCGCCATGGAACGGGCCTTTGGCGACGACCGCGAGGTGCCGGTGCGCACCCTGCTCGGTCCATCGCTCTTCATGGCGGGCCGCGTCGGAGCCGATACCGGGGTCAAAGTCGTATCGACGGCTCCCGGCAAGCCCTTCGGCATCGTGGCGGTCTTTGGGGCCGACGGTGCGTGCCGGGGCCTCGTCGACGGGCCCACCCTCACCGCGATCCGCACCGCAGCAGGGGCCGGCCTGGCGACGCGCCTCCTCGCCCGACCCGATGCCCGCACCATGGCGATGCTCGGTGCCGGGGCCATGGCCTTCGATCAGGTGACTGCGGTCAAAGAGGTGCGTCCCATCTTCGAGGTGCTGGTGTGGAGCCGGGACCCCGATCACGCTGCCGCCCTTGCCGACCGGGTCGACGGCCAGGTGGTCGGCGATCCCTCCGAGGCGGTGGGTGCCGCCGATGTGGTGTCGACGGCCACACCATCGCGTCAGGCCTTGTTCGTCCCGTCCGCGGTGCGACCCGGCACCCACATCAACGCCGTCGGCGCCTTCACCCCGGAGATGTGCGAGATCCCCGCCGATGTGGTGCGTCAGGCTCGCGTGTTCGTCGACGACCTCGAGGCCTCGGCCGCCGAGGCAGGGGACCTGCTGCAGGCGGGAAGCCGCCCGGATGGCACCCTGGGCGATCTGCTCGCCGGGCGGATGACCGGTCGCTCCGACGCCCTTCAGGTGACCTTCTTCAAGTCCGTGGGCATCGCCTCCCAGGACGTCGCCGCCGGGGCCGCCGCCCTCGACCGCGCCGAACGTCTCGGCCTGGGGGTGGTGATCGGATAGACGCGAGGCACCACGCCCCTGCCCCCGCCCCTCGCCTCTAACCTTTCCCCATGTCCTCCGTGTTCACCAAGATCATCTCCGGGGAGATCCCCTCGCATCGCGTGTACGAGGACGACTCCACCTTCGCCTTCCTGGACATCAACCCGCGCCGCGAGGGCCACACCCTGGTCGTGCCCAAGCGACAGGTCGATTACCTCTTCGATCTCCCCGAGGAGGACTACACCGCCCTATGGGCCTCCTGTGCCACCGTGGCCAGCGCCCTGAGGGCGGCCACGGGATGTCGCCGGGTCGTGGTACTGGTCATCGGTTACGAGATCGCCCACGCCCACGTCCACCTGATCCCCACCAACGATCTGGGCGACGTTCCCTTCCCGCCGGTCGACGCCGCCGCCGCGGGTCGCCTCGCCGAAACCGCCGAGCGGATTCGCGCCGCCGTCGCATGACGGACGCCGTCGCATGACGGACGCCGTCGCATGACGGACGCCGTCGCATGAGCGACGGCCGCGGCCAACTACATTTCCCACCACAAGGGAGGCACCATGGCCGCTGACGCGAAGAAGGTCGAACCCGTCGCCGAAGACCCGTTTGCCGCCAAGGGTGGGATCGACCAGTTCGCTCGCACCATCCTCGAGGCCAACCAGCGTGACTTCCTCCGGGCGGCGCGCGGACAGCGCTTTGCCTTTGCCACGATGAAGTGGCTCTTCCTGGTCGTGTTCGTCGTCGCCCTCGGAGCGATGATCGCCGCCGTGCGCATCGCCTCCAATCCGCCCGAGACGGGATACGACTGGGCTCACGCCGGCACGGTGGCGGCAGTGGCGGCGATGGCGATCATCCTGTTCGCGCTCCTCCTCTACATGCGACCGATGGCGACCCTCGAGCGCAACAGCGTGGTGCAATCGTTCCTCACCGTGGTCGTCAACTCCTACTGGACCCGACTCCTCTACGTGAAGGAAGCCGCCGACATCGACAGCCACCTCGAAGATGCCACCGCCTACACGGTCGATCATCTCGGCGCACTCCTCGACCGCCAGATCCTCGGAGCATCGAAGTACCTCGATCTGGTGCGACGCGCTCAGGACGAGGCCGGGCGCGAACCCGGGGCATACGCGTCGCCGCTTTGAGGAAGGCCCAGGCTCCAGTCTCCAGGGTGGCCTGATACCTTGACGCGATGATCGGGGCCGTCAGGAGTACACGCGTCCTCATCGGGACCGAGGTGAAGCCGGCGACGGTCGTCTTCGAGCATGGTGCGATCTCGGCGGTCCTCGGCTTCGCCGATGCTCCTCCCGACACCACCGACTTCGGCGATCTCGTGGTCATGCCGGCGCTCGTCGACAGCCACGTCCATGTCAACGAGCCCGGTCGCACCGCCTGGGAAGGGTTTGCCACCGCCACGGCGGCGGCGCGGGCGGGCGGGGTGGCGGTCATCGTGGACATGCCCCTGAACTCGATCCCGGCCACGACGACACCCCAAGCCCTGGAGGTGAAGCGCCGCGCCGCGACCGTTGCCGATCTCTCGGCCGACGTCGGTTTCTGGGGAGGCATCGTCCCCGGGAACCTCGACGAGGTCGGGCCCCTGGCAGCAGCCGGCGTGCGCGGATTCAAGTGCTTCCTCGTCGAGTCAGGGGTCGACGAATTCCCCGCCATCGGCCTCGAGGACCTCGACGCCGCGCTGAGCGCGTGTGCCGGCGTCGGACTCCCGCTGCTGGTGCATGCCGAGTCTCCGGAGGTGATCGCCGCCGCTCCCGCCGCCGGCCCGGGCTACGCCTCCTACCTGGCGTCGCGCCCCCCCGCAGCCGAGGTCGAGGCGATCGAAGCGGTGATTGCCGCGGCGCGGCGCACGGACGGCCGCGCCCACATCCTCCACCTCTCCGCTGCCGACGCCCTTCCCGCCATCGCCCGCGCCAAGGGCGAAGGAGTGGCCATCACGGTCGAGACCTGCCCGCACTACCTCACCCTTGCCGCCGAGGAGATCACCGACGAGAACCTCGCGGCCAAGTGCGCCCCCCCGATCCGGGACGCCGTCAATCGGGACCGGCTGTGGGACGGGCTCGCCGACGGCACGATCGACATGGTGGTGAGCGATCACTCCCCGTGTTCGGCCGACCTGAAACGAGGCGGCTTCGACACGGCCTGGGGAGGCATCGCCTCGCTCGAACTTCGGCTTGCACTGGTGTGGACCGAAGCGATGCGCCGCCAGTTCGAACTCGCCGATCTGGCGCGCTGGTTGTGCACCGCGCCCGCCCGCCTCGCCGGGGTCGCCACGGGAGCCATCAGCCCGGGTGGACGCGCCGACCTCGTGGTGTGGGATCCCGACGCCACCTCGATCGTCGAGCCGCTGCGCATGACCCAGCGGCATCCGATCACTCCCTACGGGGGTCGCTCCTTGCGCGGTCGGGTGGTGTCGACCATCGTTCGTGGCGGCCACGCCCCCCACCTGATCCCGGAGAACCCATGACCGACGACGATCTCCTCGTCGACCTCGCTGCGGCCCGGGTCGGTGGCAAGGTGCTCGCCGCCAATGACGAGTTCTTCGCCGAGAAGGAGAACCTGGTGGCGGATGCCGATCCGGTATGGGATCCGCATCGCTACACCGACCGTGGCAAGTGGATGGACGGCTGGGAGACGCGGCGGCGGCGCGAACCCGGAGAGGATTGGGCGATCCTTCGCCTCGGCATCGCCGGCATCGTGCGGCGCGTGGTGGTGGACACCTCGTTCTTCACCGGCAACTACCCCGAATCGTGCGAGCTCGGGGCGGTCGTGCTCGACGGCGATCCCGCGGAGGACACTCCGTGGTCGGCAGTCGTCCCCCGCACAGCCCTCAAAGGCGACACCCGCATCCCGATCGATCTCGAGCGGCCCGTCGCCGCCACCCATCTCCGTTTCGTCATCCACCCCGACGGTGGTGTGGCCCGCCTTCGCGTGCTCGGGGATCCGATCCCTCCCCCGGGGTTGCTCGATGGATCGCTGGTCGATCTGGCGGCGCTCGCTGCCGGAGCCCGCGCCGTCGACTGCTCGAACCGGCACTACTCGTCGCCGAACCGCATGCTCGTGGCGGGCCCGGCGCTCGGGATGTGGGATGGATGGGAGACCAGGCGCCGCCGGGGGCCGGGCAACGACTGGGCCGTCATCCGGCTTGCCGGACGAGGGGCCATCGAGCGCCTCGAGATCGACACGACCCACTTCAAGGGCAATGCGCCCGGATCGGCCGCCGTGTCCGCCATCGACGCTCCGACCGTCGAAGGGCCCGATCCGGGACACCCGGCATGGTCGCCGCTGCTCGAGCGCACTCCGTTGCTCCCCGATTCGATCCATCGCTTCGACGTGTCGGGCGCGCCGGCGACCCACCTCCGGCTCGACATCCACCCCGACGGTGGCGTCGCCCGATTCCATGCCTGGGGAAGGAGCAGGGAGCCGTGGATCTCGCCGACCTGAACCGGATGACCCCGGCTGAGGCGATCACCGTGCTGCTGGGCTGCTGCGCCTCCGATGCCTGGGCCCAGGCCATGGCGGCGCGCCGCCCGTTCGACGACGTCGAGCGTCTCCTCACCACGGCCTCCGATGTGTGGTGGACCCTGGGCGAGGAGGATTGGCTGCAGGCGTTCGCCGCCCACCCCCGCATCGGCGAACGTCCCGCCGGCGACGACCGTCATGCCGTCTGGTCGCGAGCCGAACAGGCCGCGAGCCGCGACACCACCGATGACGTCCGCGCCGCCATCGCGGAGTGCAATCGCGCCTACGAGGCGCGCTTCGGCCATGGGTACCTCGTGGCCGCCGCCGGGCGCAGCGCCGAGCAGCTCCTCGAACGCTGCCGGAGCCGGCTCGAGAACGAACCCGATGAGGAGTTCCTCACCGCCGCCGGCGAGCAAGCCACGATCACGGAGCAACGACTGAGACGGTTGCTCGGGATAGATTGATGAAACTGCGAAAGGGAGAGGGCAGATTGCAGACAGCAGATGGCAGATCACGACGGCCTCGCCCCTCGCTCCAATTCCCGCGCCAGCAGGTCTGTCGCCCTCTGCCGTCTGCCCTCTGCCATCCCCTCGCTCGCGACCCCACCTGCCGTGACAAGGGGGACCTGTGAGCTTGAGCACCCACATCCTCGACACCGCCCTCGGCCGTCCCGCGTCGGGTGTCGCCGTCACCGCGGCGGTGCGCAAGGGCGACACCTGGGTCGTCGTCGGCACCGGAGCCACCGACGGCAATGGACGCGTGGCCGATCTCCTCGCGGGTGAACCGCTCGAGGCGGCCACGTATCGCATCACCTTCGCCACCGGGGCCTATCTCGGACCGGCGGCGTTCTACCCGGAGGTCGTGATCACCCTGCGCGTCACCGCACCCGAGGAACATCACCACATTCCGCTCCTGCTCGCACCGCACGGCTACACCACCTACCGGGGTTCGTGAGCGGTGCTCGAGTCCCATCTCGGGGAGTGGCTCGATCTCGCGGTGCGCTGGATCCATGTCATCGTCGGCATCGCCTGGATCGGCACCTCGTTCTACTTCAACTGGCTCAACAACCACATCCGGCCCCCGCACCAGCCCGAGCCGGGAGTGGCCGGCGAAGTGTGGTCGGTGCACGGAGGCGGCTTCTACCGGGTGGTGAAGTACCAGGTGGCTCCGGAGCGCCTGCCCACGACCCTGCACTGGTTCAAGTGGGAGGCGTACGCGACGTGGGTGAGCGGCATCTCGCTCCTCTTCGTCGTCTATTACCTCGGCCCATCCGGCATCGCCGTCGATCCGAACCGGTGGGATCTCCCCCGATGGGGGCTCATGGCGTTCGGCCTCGGCAGCCTTGCCGCCGGCTGGCTCGCCTATCACCACCTGTGCCGTTTGCTCCGTAGCCATCCGGGCTGGCTCGCGGTTTCGGGCTTGGCGCTCGGTGTGGCCGTCGCCTTCGGGTACTCCCAGGTGCTGACCGGTCGGGGTGCCTACATCCACACCGGGGCACTCATCGGGACGCTGATGGCGGCCAATGTGTTCTTCGTGATCATCCCCTCACAACGGAGGATGGTCGAAGCGATGGCCCGCGGCGAGGTGCCCGACCCGGCACCGGGCGAGGAAGCGGCGCGACGCTCGCTGCACAACAACTACCTCACCCTTCCTGTGGTGTTCATCATGATCAGCAACCACTTCCCCTCGACCTTCGCCGGATCGTGGAACTGGGCACTGCTCGGCGGTCTCGCCGTCACCGGAGCCGCCGTGCGGCACTGGTTCAACCTGCGGGGCCGGGGGCATCGCAACGTGTGGATCCTGCCAGCGGCGGTGGTGGCAATGGTCGCCCTCGCCGTCGTCGCCGCTCCAGCCCGGGTGACGGGGAGCGATGTGCCCGACGATGTGTGGGCGATCGTGCAGATGCGCTGCACCCCGTGCCACTCGGCCGAGCCCACGCAACCGCGCGTGTCCAGTCCCCCCAAGGGCATCACCTTCGACACCCCTGCCCAGCTCGCCGAGCGCGCTCCCCTCGTTGCGGATGTGGTCGCCTCGGGCTTCATGCCGCGCAACAACGCCACGCTGATGACGGATGAGGAACGGGCAAAGGTGGTCGAGTGGGCGGAGGGCGGGTAGCCGTCAGCCCTCAGTCTTCAGTCTTCAGCCAGAGCATCTCGTTCGGTTGTTGACCGACGACTGAAGAGTGATGACTGCCGGATCACCAGCCAGACACTCGCCCCCAAGACCACTCCCGTCGCCACCCAGCCGTTGCGACTCAGACCAAGGAATCGGAACGTGGTGTCGGTGCGGATGAGCTCGAGCAGGAACCGCACCGTTCCATACGAGACCAGATAGCAGAGGAGCAGGCTGCCGCCACGAAGCCGGAACCGCCGCTCCACCCAGAGCAGCGCAACGACCGTGCCGACGCTCCACAGCGACTCATAGAGAAAGGTGGGATGGAAGGTGGCGGCGTCGGCATACGCGGCCGGGCGATGGGCCGGGTCGATCTCCACCGCCCACGGCACCGTCGTGGGCGTGCCGAACAACTCCTGGTTGAAGTAGTTGCCCCACCTCCCCATCGCCTGGGCCGCAGGGAGGCCGATGGCCACAGCGTCGGCGAAGGCGGGAAACGACCCTCCGGAACGACGGACGAACCACACGGCCGCCAGCGCCCCGGCGGTGAGGCCGCCGAACATGGCGATGCCCCCCTCCCAGATCCGCAAGACGCCGAGCCAATCGCCCTCGAAGCGATACCAGTGGGTGCTCACATAGGCGAGACGGGCACCGGTGAACCCGAGCACCACCGCCCAGAATGCGGCCCGCTCGGCCACCGCCGGATCCCCACCCATTCGCTCATAGCGGCGCACGGTGAGCATCCATGCCGTCGCCACCGCCAGGCCCATCGTGATCCCGTAGATGTGGATCGTGAGCGGCCCGATGTCGAAGCTGTTGAACGGCGGCGACGGGAAAGAAGCCAGAACCACGAGCGAAGGATACGGTCGGTCCTTTCGCTCCCTGTCAGCGGTGAGCTGTCGGCCTCCGCCGGTTCTCCAGGATCTTCAGGAAGGAGCGGTCACGCAGTTCCTGCAAGGTCACGCCGGTGCGGGCCGACGCCTCGTCCTCGGTGATCGATCCACTGTTGACCGCCCGGGCGAAGAAGTTGAGGAGGCCCTGACCGGTGGCGGCATCGTCGAACACGTCGCCCACGAGCGTCGCCTGGGTGGCCTTTTCGACGAAGTTGGACAGACGACCGGCGGCGGCGTCCATGCTCTCGAGGAAGAACGACTGCACGGCGGCATACCGGGTGACGAGCTGCGCCGGATGCAGATCCCACCCCTGATAGAAGCCGTGCACCAGCGAGTGCCGGATCTCGTCGAAATGCTGCCTCCAGGCATGATGGACGGCGTCGCGGTTCTCGGCGATCTGGGCACTGCTGAGGCGGTCCCCGCGATGGATGGGCACCGGCATCACGTTCGTGGCGCCATCCGACAGCCAGACACCGGTGCCGGCCAGGGCCACCTGCATCACGTGGCGGGCGAAGTCGCACGCCGGATGCGTCATCCCCTGATGGGCCGCCGTGATCTGGCACGACGCGGTGTAGTCGTAGGTGCCGAAGTGGGCGGCGACGCACCGCGGCCCGGCGGCTCGCACCAGCCGCGCCACGTTCACCCGGCCCTCCTCGTCGAAGATCGACCGGGTGATCTCGATCATCAATTCCGAGTGGATCGACCCGGAGGCGAGACCGAGGCGCGACTCCAACTCACCGAGCGCGGTGTCGAAGACCGCGGCCTGCTCCACCGACAGCACCTTGGGGAGGGTCACATGGAACCGCTCCGGGATCGCCCCTCCCGAGCGCTTCACCAATCGGGTCATAAAGAGATCGAGGGTCCGCAGCGCACGGCCCCGCAGCTCGGGGCTGAACTGCTTGATCCGGATGCCGATGAACGGCGGCAGGGTGGCGTTCACCATCCCGGCGTACACCTCGTCGGCAGCCTCCCAGGCGGCGCGGTCCTCCTCGGGATCGGGTCGCACTCCGAAGCCGTCCTCGAAGTCGATGCGATAGTCCTCGACCGGTTCGCGCCGCAGCTTCTCCACGATGCGCGGGTACAGCGCCGCCACGATCGGATCGTCCCCGGGGCGGCCCAGCGCCCCGGCCAGGACGGTGGCATCCGGGGCATACGCATCGAGTGCCCGCAGCGCCGCCTCCCCGAGCCGGATCGCAGAGTCCGACTGGAAGAGCTGCGCTCCCCCATACATCGTGTGGACCGGCTGGCGCGCCCCGGAGTCCCCGGGAAACGCCGAGCGAGCGTCGTCATCGGCATCGAGCCGCGCTGCCAGGGACTTCACGAGGCTGTCGGGGAGGGTGCGGTCCATGGGGGGAAGCTAGTCCTCAGTCGTCAGTCGGAGTCGCGCGGGCGAGCATGGAGTCGATGCTGGCTGAGGACTGATGACCGATGACTCCTCTGGAGGCCTCAGGCCGCCGGAGGCTTCATCGCACAGATCCTTGGCAGGGTCCGATAGCGCTCGGCGTAGTCGAGCCCGTAGCCGACCACCCAGACGTCCGGGATGTCGAACCCGAGGTAGTCGATGGTGACAGCGACCTTGGCTCGATCGGGCTTGCGCAACAGCGTGCAGGTGCGCAATGAAGCGGGAAGGCGGGCGTTGAGAAGGCGAACGAGGTAGGAGAGCGTGTAGCCGGTGTCGACGATGTCTTCGACGACGAGGACGTGGCGGCCACCGATGTCGTGGCGAACGTCGAGGATGAGGCGGACCGCCCCGGGATCCTCACTCTCCCGATCGCCGTACGACGAGACCGCAATGAACTCGATCCGATGCGGGATGGTGAGCCGCCGGGCCAGATCGGCGAGAAAGACGAACGACCCCTTGAGCACGCCCACGAGGATCAGATCACCCTGGTCGCGGTACTCGGCGTCGATCTGCGCGGCGAGCTCGCCGACCCGATCGGCGATGAGGTCCTCGGAGATCAGCGTGGTGAGGGTGTCGCCCACGCGCGGCACGGTAGTCGGCGCGCCTGGGGGGACCTGGAACAAACGCAATTCGCAATTCGCAATTCGTCAGACCCGGACCCGGCTTGAACGCTTTGACGAATTGCGCCGAGCGGCGGCATCGCAGCGCCACACCAAGCCACGAGACCAAGTCTTGGGCGAGCCGCGGGACTGACGAATCGCGAATTGCCGAAGTTGCGAACTGCGCTGCTCCGTGCCACAGTTCCTTCGGCTTTCCGGCGGCGGGCCCCACCTTCAGACCCCCCTCCCTTTGGCGCGTCCTGCGCCCATCGATTCCAGGAGCCTCATGATCCCGGTCCGCGCCTACTGGCGCCTCCTCAGAAAGTACCTGCGACCACTCCGAGCCAGGGTGGTGGTGCTGTTTGCGCTGCTCTTCACCGGGATCGCCTTCCAGGTGGTGAATCCGCAGCTCATCCGGTCCTTCATCGACGGCGCCACGGCGGGAGCCGAACTCTCCGAACTGACGGCGCTCGCCGCCGGCTTCGTGCTTCTCGCCGTGGGGCACCAGGCGCTGAGCGTCGCCGCCACCTATTTCGCCGCCCACATCGGGTGGTCGGCGACCAACGAGATGCGTGTCGAACTCACCCAACACCTCCTCGAGCTCGATCTCTCGTTCCACAAGACGAGGACCCCGGGCGAGCTGATCGAGCGCATCGATGGCGACGTCACCACCCTGTCGAACTTCTTCTCCGCGTTCGTCGTGCAGGTCGTGGGCAACACCCTGCTCGTGATGGGGATCGTCGCCCTCATGTGGCGCGAGCACCCTCTCATCGGACTGGGCATGACGATCTTCGCCGCCGCCGCCATGGCCTTCATGGTGAAGATCCAGGCCATCGCCATTCCCTGGTGGCGAGAGGTGAAGGGCAAGCGGGCCGCGTTCTTCGGCTTCCTCGGCGAGCAGCTCGGAGGCACCGAGGACATCCGGGCGAATGGAGCCGTGCCCTACATGATGCATCGCTTCACGACGATCCATCGCGAGTGGCTGCCGCTCGAAGTACGCGGTCGGTTCGGGTTCTCGCTGCTGTGGTCCTCATCGATCGCCGTGTACGTGTTCGGCCTGGCGCTCGTGTTCGGGCTGGGAGCGCCACTGGTGCGCGACGGAGCCATGACGATCGGCGCCGTCTACCTCGTGTTCCACTACACCGAGATGATCCGCCATCCCATCGATCAGATCCGAACCCAGATGGAGGATCTGCAGAAGGCCGGGGCCGGCATCGCCCGGGTGGAGGAGTTGTTTGCCGCCACCACCCACCTCCCCGAGACCGGAACCGAGGAACTTCCCGCAGGGCCGCTTTCGGTGCGCTTCGACCACGTCGATTTCGCCTACCGCGACGATGCGGACGAGATCGTCCTCGACGGCCTCGAACTGCACCTCGCGCCGGGACGACTCCTCGGCATCCTCGGCCGTACCGGATCGGGGAAGTCGACGCTTGCCCGGCTCCTCACCCGGCTCTACGACCCGGTGGCGGGAACGATCGAGATCGGCGGCGTCGATCTGCGCCGGGTCGATCGGACGGATCGACGCGCCCGCATCGGCATGGTCACCCAGGAGGTCCAGCTGTTCCGGGCGACCGTCCGGGAGAACCTCACGTTCTTCGACGACACCATCCCCGAGGAGCGCCTCTGGGCGGTGCTCGACGAACTGGGCATCCGTGCCTGGATGGCATCGCTGACGAACGGGCTCGACACGATGCTCGAGTCGGGCTCCGGCGGGGTCTCCGCCGGTCAGGCGCAGCTGCTCGCCTTCACCCGCATCTTCCTCAGGGACCCGGGGTTGGTGATCCTCGATGAGGCCTCGTCACGGCTCGACCCCGCCACCGAGGTGCTCATCGAGCGCGCCGTCGACCGTCTGCTCGGAGGGCGCACCGGCGTCATCATCGCCCACCGGCTGGCGACCGTGGATCGAGCCGACGACATTCTCATCCTCGACGGTGGGAGGGTCGTCGAGTACGGCCCGCGCACCGCCCTGGCGGCCGATCCCGACTCGCGCTTCTCGTCGCTGTTGCGCACCGGCATGGAGGAGTTGCTCGCATGAGCGAACCCAGGATCGACACGTCGCACGTCCCCACGGCGCGCCTCGGCTGGGGTCTCATCACCCAGCATCGGTTGCGCTACGCCATCAATGTCGTCATGTGGGCGTCGATGTGGGTCATGCCGGTGATCCCGGCGCTCATCACGCGCACCTTCTTCGACTCGATCACGGGCGACACCGCCAGTGCCCCGCCGATCGTGGTCCTCGTGGCGATCACGCTGGCCTACGCCATCGGCCGGATCACCTTCGTGATCGTGGCGATGTGGAACGACGTCCACCTCATGTTCCGGGTGGCCACCCTGCTCCGCCGCAACATGCTGGAGCGGATCTTCGACTTGCCCGGAGCCCAGGCGATGAAGGAGTCCCCGGGCGACGCCATCAGCCGCTTTCGCGACGACGTGGACGAGAACGTCGAGTCGTTCTCGTGGACCGTCGACATGGTCGGACTCAGCCTGTTCTCCGTGATCGCCATCTGGATGCTCGTGTCGATCGACGGCTTCCTCACCCTCGTGGTGTTCGGACCCACCGTCGTGGTGGTCTACCTCGCCGCCAAGGCGCGGCACCGGGTGAAGCGCTATCGCGAGGCGACCCGCGTGGCGACCGGACGAGTGACCGAGGCGCTCGGCGAGACCTTCGGATCGGTGCAGGCGATCAAGGTGGCGGGAGCCGAGCACTCGATGGTGGGGCACTTCCGTCGCCTCAGCGACGAGCGCCGCACCGTCGCGGTCAAGGACAAGGTGCTCGAGTCGATGCTCGAGTCGCTCTTCTGGAACACCGTGAGCATCGGCACCGGCATCATCCTCGTGGTCGGCGCGGCCTCGATGCGCTCCGGGGAGTTCACCGTGGGCGAGTTCGCCTTGTTCGTCTACTTCGTGGGCTTCGTGACCGACTCGGTGTTCTTCCTCGGCATGTTCATCGCCCGCTACCAGCAGGCGTCGGTGTCGTTTGCCCGGATGGTGGCGCTCATGGGCGACACCGATCCGATGCGCCTGGTGGCGCACCACGACCTGCAGCTCACCGGGACGCTCCCCGAACCCGACGTGGCGCCGGCGCACCTCACGCCCCTCGAGCGTCTCGAGGTCACGGGCCTCACCTTCCACTATCCCGGCACCGCCGACGGCATCGAGGATGTGACCTTCGAGGTGCCCGCGGGATCGTTCACCGTGATCACCGGGAGGGTCGGATCCGGCAAGACGACGCTGCTGCGATCCATCCTGGGACTCGTCGCGGTCGAGGCCGGCACGGTGTCGTGGAACGGGAAGGTGGTGGACGAACCAGCTCGGTTCTTCGTCCCCCCGCGCTCGGCCTACACACCACAGGTGCCCCGGCTGTTCTCGATGAGCCTCATGGAGAACCTCCTCATGGGACGCACCGACCCCGCCGAGGTCGTGGCCGAGGCGGTCGATGCCGCGGTGATGACCCCCGACGTGTCCGAGATGCCGCAGGGCCTCGACACCATGGTGGGCCCGCTCGGGGTGCGGCTCTCCGGTGGGCAGATCCAGCGTTCGGCAACGGCGCGCATGTTCGTGCGCCGCCCCGACCTGCTGGTGTTCGACGACGTCTCCAGCGCCCTCGACGTCGAGACGGAGCGCATCCTCTGGGAGCGCCTGTTTCGCGACCGCTCCGGGGTCACCAGCCTGGTCGTGTCGCACCGCCGCCCGGCGCTGCAGCGTGCCGATCAGATCGTCGTGATGGCACGGGGCCGCGTCACCGCCATCGGCAGGCTCGACGACCTGCTGGCGACCTCTGCCGAGTTCCGCGCGCTGTGGGAGGGTGAACCGGGCTGAGCCGCCCGGCGGAAGTCACGCGCGTTCTGGCGGGAAGCGGGTTGCGGGAAGCGGGTAGCGTTCCTCCGTGCCCACCTTCCTGCTGAAGAACGCCACCGTGCTCGTCACCATGGACGGGGCACGGCGGGAGATCGCCGACGGGGGGTTCTTCGCCCGGGATGGGGTCATCGAGCAGGTCGGTGCCAGCGAGGAGCTTCCGACGACGGCGGATGACGTGCTCGACGCCACCGGATGCGTGGTGCTGCCGGGACTCATCAATACCCACCATCACCTCTATCAGTCGCTGACCCGCGCCGTCCCCGGCGCCCAGGACTCCGCACTGTTCGAATGGCTGCGCACCCTCTACCCCATCTGGGCACGCCTCACCCCCGAGGCGGTGCGTTCCGCCACGACGCTCGGGCTTCTCGAGCTCGCCAGGTCTGGCTGCACCACCGCCTTCGATCACCAGTACCTCTGGCCCAACGGCTCGTCGATCGACGACCAGTTCGCCGGCGCCGCCCCGGTGGGGATCCGGTTCCATGCCTCGCGAGGATCGATGAGCCTGTCGGAGAAGGACGGCGGGCTGCCGCCCGACTCGGTCGTGCAGGACCACGACACGATCCTCGCCGACACCGCTCGCGCCATCGACATGTTCCACGATCCCGCACCGGGGTCGATGCGGCGCGTCGTCGTGGCGCCGTGCTCGCCATTCAGTGTCACCGAGGCTCTCATGCGGGACTCGGCCGAGCTGGCGCGCCACTACGGGGTCCGGCTCCACACCCATCTCGCCGAGACCCACGACGAGGAACGGTTCACCCTGGAACGCTTCGGCAAGCGCCCGGTGGAGTACGCCGCCGACCTCGGATGGCTTGGCCACGACGTGTGGTTCGCCCATGGCGTCTTCATCGCCGCCGACGAGATCTCCCGCATGGCCGCCACCCGCACCGGCGTCGCCCACTGCCCCACCTCCAACATGCGCCTTGCCTCCGGCATCGCACCGGTGCGCCGCTATCTCGCTGCCGGGGTGCCGGTGGGTCTCGGTGTCGATGGCTCGGCGAGCAACGACAGCGGCAACCTGCTCTCCGAGGCCCGCCAGGCGATGTTGCTGGCCCGCCTCTCCGTGGCCCCGGGCATCGGCGACGGCACCCAGATGTCGGCGCGCGCCGCGCTGGAACTGGCGACGCGAGGGGGAGCCGAGGTGTTGGGCCGCGACGATGTCGGATCGATCGAGGCGGGCAAGCAGGCAGACTGCTTCAGCCTCGATCTCGACCGCGTCGAGTACTCCGGTGCCCGCCACGATCCGGTGGCTGCGGTGCTGCTGGCGTCACCGACGCCGCCATGTCATGTCGTCGTCGGCGGTCGCCGCGTGATCGATGGCGGGCGTCATGTCACCATCGACGAGCGCGCTCTCGTGGAGTCGCACAATCGCCTCGCCCGCGGACTGATTCGATGAGGTGGTTCTGGCAGCGTCTCCTGCGCCTGGGCGGATGGAAGACCGCGGGCGAGGTGCCTCCCCTGGACAAGATGGTGATCATCGGCGCCCCCCATACCTCGAACTGGGACTTTCCCATCGGGATGCTGGCGGCGCGGGCTCTCGGGGTGAAGATCAGGTTCCTCGGCAAGCACACGCTGTTCCGGCCCCCATTCGGATGGTTCTTCCGCCTGCTGGGAGGCATCCCGGTGGATCGCAGCCGCCCGGGAGGCATCATCGACCAGATCCGCGAGGCCTTTGCCTCCAGTGAGCGCCTCACCATGGTGCTCGCCCCCGAGGGCACCCGCAGCCACCGGCAGTACTGGAAGTCCGGCTTCTACGAGATCGCCCGCGCCGCCGGCGTTCCCATCGTGCTCGCTCGCATCGACGCCGAACGGCGCGAGGTGCGCGTCGGCCCCACGATCGAAGCAACGGGCGATGTCACCGCCGACATGGATCGCATCCGGCCGTTCTACGACGGCATCCGCGGCATCAAGCCGGAGAAGGCGGGACCGGTTCGGCTGAAGGCGGAGGAGGAGTAGGTACCGGATGCCCGAAGCCCGGTCCCGCGATGCGCAATGCGCTCAGAGCGGGTGGCGCACTCGCAATTCGCAATTCGCTCAGAACGAACGTCGGTGACGGGTAGCAGCGTCGGGCATCCGGCATCCGGCAGCGCTCATGGTGCAGTTGCACCATCACCCCGCGTTCCATGCTCATGCCTCCCCACGACCGGGCGGTGGGCGGGGTCTTCGAACATGAAGCCGCCCTCCTCGTGGAGCAGGATCGGGCCGTAGGCGGCGGTGAGATGCGCCGGCGTGAGGACCGCCGCCGGTGGACCGCACGCCACCACCCGGTGCGCCAGCAGCACCACCCAGTCGCCGGCGGCGGCCTCATTGAGGTCGTGCGAGGTGATCACCACCGTGCGTCCCGCAGCCTGCTCCTCGTGAAGCACATCGTCGATCGCCTTGGCCGAGGGAAGGTCGAGCCCCGTGAGCGGCTCATCGAGCAGCAAGATGTCGTGATCCTGGGCGATTCCCTGGGCGACGAACACTCGCTGCCGTTGCCCTCCGGAGAGTTCTCGAAGGTGGCGACCGGCAAGCGACTCGATCCCCATCCGCTCGATGGCGTGGTCGACGGCGGCTCGATCGGCTGCGCCGAGGCGCCGATACGGCCCGGTGGTGGCATACCGGCCCATCGCCACCACCTCCCGGACCGTCGCCGGCAATGCCTCATTGACCTTGGTGGCCTGGAGAACGTAGGCGATGCGATGATTCCCTGCGATCTCCAACGTCCCGGTGAACGGAGTGACCAGGCCGGCGATGGCGTGGAGCAGGGTGGACTTGCCCGATCCATTGGGTCCGATGAGTGTCGTCACCGCCCGCTCCGGAATGGTGAACGAGGACGCCGCGAGGGCGACGTGGTCGCCGTACCGAAACGAAACCCCGCGGCCGACGATCGCATCGGTCATCGCAGGTGCCTTCGGGACATCACATGCACCGCTCGCATCGGCCCTCGATCTCGAGGGTATGGCCCGTCACGTGGAATCCGGCACGTCCTGCCATCCCGCCGACCAGCTGGGCCATGCGCCGCTCCTCCGCAGGCGTCACCGCCACATCCTCGACCCGCCCGCACTCGGTGCAGCGAAAGTGATGGTGATGCCCCGAGAGCCACTCCGCAGGCTCATACCTGGTCACCCCGCGCATCCCATGATGCGGGATGACCACACCGGCTTGCTCGAGCACCGCCAGGCATCGATAGAGAGAGGACAAGGGGATCGATCTCGACAGCCCTTCGTGCACCTCGGCGGCCGAGCGGGGTCCTTCGGACTGGAGCAGCTCCTCGAAGACGGCGCGGCGCGCCGCCGTGAAGCGGGCTCCGACGGCGGTGAGTCGATCGATGACGTGCTCTTCGATTGCGATGGCTCCACCCCGCTGATATCGTTGGGAACATCAGGATAGGAATGATTCTCATTTTCGTCAATCGACCTCGGTTTCGCCGACTCGCCGCCGTCGTGGCGGCGACGGCGCTGCTCGGCGGCGGATGCGGTTCCACGGCAGATGACGACCGTCCCTTCGTCGTCGTCAGCACCACGGTGCTCGGCGACCTGGTGTCGCGGGTGGCGGGTGCCGAAGCCCGCGTGGAGGTGCTCCTCCCCATCGGAGTCGACCCGCACGACTACCAGCCCTCGGCGCGGGAGATCGCCTCATTGTCTGCGGCCGATCTCGTGGTGACCAATGGACTCGGCCTCGAGGCGGGCCTCGCCGATGCCCTTGCCGGTGCCGCCGCCGACGGGGTGCGGGTGCTCGAGGTGGCGGCGCTGGTTGCACCCCTGCCGTTTCCCGGAGGTGTCACCCTCGACCCCCATGTCTGGCTCGACCCGGTGCGCATGGCCGATGCCGCCGGGATCATTGCCGCCGCCCTCGCGCAGATCGCGCCGGCTGCCGGCTTCGATGATCGAGGCTCGACCGTGGCCGCGGAGCTCCTTGCGGCCGATGCCGAGATCAGCAACCTGCTCCGCGGGATCTCCGCAGAGCGCCGGATGCTGGTCACGAATCACGAGGCCCTGCAGTACTTCGCCGCTCGGTATGGGTTCACCGTGATCGGTGTGGTGGTGCCGGGTGGATCGACGCTGGCAGAACCCAGCTCGGCCGAACTGGCAGCACTCGTCGAGGTGATCCGACGGCACGACGTGCCGGCGATCTTCGTCGAGACGACCTCGCCGTCACACCTCGCCGCCGCGGTCGCCGCCGAGGTGGGCTCTTCGGTCCAGGTCGTCGAACTCCACGTCGAATCGCTCGGCGAGCCCGGGTCGCCCGAGTCGAGCCTGGCCGGCATGCTCGTCGAGAACGCCAGACGCATCGCCGCCGCCCTGGGAGGATGAGTCCATGGACTGGCTGACCGACCCGTTCGCGCTCGCCTTTCAACAGCGCGCGCTGCTCGGCGGAGCGCTCGCCGCCATCGCCACTTCGGCGGCAGGCATCTGGGTGGTGGTGCGGGGCATGACCTTCCTCGGCGATGCCCTGGTCCACGGTGTGGTTCCCGGGATCGCGGTGGCCACCCTCGTCGGCTTCGACCCCGCCATCGGCGCTGCCGTGGCCGCGGTGGTCATGATCGGCGGCATCCGGTTGGTGCACCGCCAGACCGCCTTCTCGGAGGACACCGGCATCGGCCTGCTCTTCGTGGGGATGCTCGGCCTCGGGGTCATCCTCATCTCGCGCAGCCCCTCCTACACCGGCAGCCTCACCGAGATCCTCTTCGGCAACGCCTTCGGAGTGACCCGGGGAGACCTCGTCTGGCTCACCGCGGTCGTGATCATGACCGTCGGCGGCTCCCTTGCCTTCTATCGCCGGTTCCTCGTGCTCTCGTTCAACGAGCAGAAGGCGCAGCTGCTCGGCCTTCGCCCCGGGCTCGCCCACGGCGTGTTGCTGACGATGACCACCCTTGCCATCATCGGATCGTCGCGTACCGTCGGCACCCTCCTCGTGCTCGGCCTGCTCGTGGCTCCTCCGGCGACGGCAGCCCTGATCGTGCGCCGGGTCCCGGCGATGATGCTGGTGTCGATGCTCATCGGGACCGTGTCGGTGGCCGCCGGACTCGTGGTCTCGTATCACGCCGGCACCTCCGGCTCGGCGACGATGGCGGTGCTGCCCGTGGCGCTCTTCTTCGTGGTGCTGACCGTGCGCAGCCTGCGCGCCGGGCGCCTCCCCCGGTGAGCCGCGGTTCTGCTCGCCGGAGGCCCGGCGGATGGGGCACGGGTCCGATCTGACTCGGTCCGAACCTGGGCCGACGTCAGGTTCCGGGATGATCTATCAGCTGAGTCCGGGAAGCCAATAGGCTTCCCGGCCGATGGACATCACCCTCCCCCGCGATCTCGAGGCGGCATTGGCGGCAGCAGCCGCCGCCCCGGATGCCACGATCCTCGCCGGTGGCACCGACCTCATGGTGGGGGTGAACTACCACGGCGTGCGCCCCTCCGCCGTCGTCGCCATCCGCCGGGTCGCAGAGCTCCAGGAATGGGAAGACCGGTTCATCGGCGCCGGCGTCACCTACCGCCGGCTCGAGGCCGGACCGATACCCGGTCTGGCGCAGGCGGCCCGCACCGTGGGTTCACCGCAGATCCGCAGCGCCGGCACGATCGGCGGCAACCTCGGCACCGCCAGTCCGGCCGGCGACACCCTGCCCTTCCTCGCCGCGGTCGACGCCTCCGTCGTGCTGCGCTCCACCGCCGGGGAGCGAGTGCTGCGGTGGGATGAGTTCATCACCGGGCCGAAACGCAACGCGCGAGGGCCCGGCGAGCTCATCATCGGGGTGCGGTTTCCCGACCGGCTCCCCCGGAGGCAGGCCTTCGCCAAGATCGGAGTGCGCAGCGCCATGGTCATCGCCATCGCCTCGTGCTGTGTCACCCGCGACGAGGACGGCACCACGCGGGTGGCCCTCGGATCGGTCGGGCCGACTCCGATCCGGGCTCGTCGTGCCGAGGAGATGATCTCCGCAGAGTCGCGGCCAACCGAGGCAACGCTGACAGAGTTCTCGCGCCTCGTCGCCGACGAGGTTCGGCCCATCACCGACCATCGCTCCACCGCGGAGTACCGACGGTATGCCTCCGGGGTCATGGCGCGCCGACTCCTCGAGCGGGTGCTGTCGTGATCCGCATCACCGTGAACGGCGTCGCCCGCACCGCGGACCCGGCAGGGCCGGAGAGCCTCCTCACCACGCTGCGCGATCGACTCGGACTCCCCGGATCGAAGAACGCGTGCGAGCAGGGCGAGTGCGGTTCCTGCTCGGTCATCCTCGACGGCGAGCTGGTGTGCTCGTGCCTGGTGATGGCGGCCGACGCGGACGGATCCGAGGTGCGCACCATCGAGGGGATCGACGACCACGGAACGTTGAACGCCATCCAGGAGGCGATGGTCGGCGCCGGCGGCGTGCAGTGCGGGTTCTGCACCCCCGGCATCGTCGTCGCCGCCACCCACCTGTTCGAGGCGAACCCCCACCCCACCGAGGGGGAGATCCGCGAGGCCCTGGCCGGCAACATCTGTCGCTGCACCGGCTACGGCGCCATCGTGCGAGCGCTCACCGCCGTCGCCGGCACCGAGGCGTCATGACGACCCTGGTGCGTCCCGGGATCGTCGGAGGAGTCGGAACCTCGCTGCTCCGCCCCGATGGGATCCCCAAGATCAAAGGCGAGTTCGCCTTCTCCTCGGACCTCGAGGCCGAGGGGATGCTGTGGGGGGCGACCGTGCGCAGCCCGCATCCCCGGGCCCGCATCGTCGCCATCGATGCCGCCCCGGCGCTCGCCATCTCGGGGGTGCGAACGGTGCTCACCCAGGACGACGTCCCCGGAAGCGGCCACTTCGGCCTGGAGCGCCCCGATCAGCCCGTGCTTGCGTTCGGTGAGACCCGCTACTGGGGCCAGCCGGTGGCGATCGTGGCCGCCGAGGACCATGAGACCGCGCGCCGCGCCGCCGACGCCGTTCGGATCGAGTACGAAGTGCTCGCTCCGCTCGTCGATCCTGCCGAGGCCGTGCGCCTCGGCTCGACGTTTCGCACGATCGAGATCCGCAATGGCGATCCCGACGCCCACGGCGAGATCGTCGTCACCGGGGAATACGAGGTGGGGATGCAGGATCAGGCGCCCCTCGGCACCGAGTCCGGTCTCGCCATCCCCGATGGCATGGGTGGCGTGGACCTTCACATCGCCACGCAATGGCTGCATGCCGACCACGAGCAGGTCGTGGCCGCGCTCGGGCTCCCCCCCGACCAGATCCGGCTGCACAACGCCGGCGTCGGCGGGGCCTTCGGATCGCGGGAGGACATCAGCCTGCAGATCCACCTCTGCCTCCTCGCCCTCCGCACCGGGCGTCCGGTGAAGATGGTCTACGACCGGGCGGAATCGTTCGTGGGCCACGTCCACCGCCACCCGGCGCGAATGCGGTATCGCCACGAGGCCGATCGCGACGGGACGCTGGTCCGCGTCGAGGCAGACCTCGTCTTCGATGGTGGCGCCTATGCCTCGACGAGTTCGGCGGTGCTCGCCAACGGCTGCTACTTCGCCGTCGGACCCTACCGGGCAAAGTCGGTGCACATCACCGGGGCCTCGGCACGCACCAACAATCCCACCGCCGGGGCCATGCGCGGATTCGGCGCCCCGCAGCCCTGCTTCGCCTACGAGGCGCAGATGGATCGGCTCGCTGCCGCCCTCGGCATGGATCCGGTGGCGCTGCGGCTGCGCAACGCCCTGGGCACCGGCGACCGGATCCCCACCACGAACCAAGTCATCGTGGGCAGCCTGCCGACGCGCGAGGTGATCGAGTCCGTGGCCGCGATGCCCCTGCCCGACCCGGAGACGGCGGACGATCCCCGAAGCCTGCCCGGCGGCACCGGCCTCACCACGCCGCCGGGCGCGGTGCGCCGCGGCATCGGCTTTGCCGTCGGCATCAAGAACCTCGCCTTCAGCGAGTCGTTCGACGACTTCTCCGAGGTGCGCGGCGTGCTCACAGCCGACGGGCTCGAACTCCACACCGCCGCCTGCGAGAACGGTCAGGGAATGGTCACAGTGCTCGAGCAGATCGGTCGGTCCGCCAGTGGTCTGCAGCGCGTCACGGTGGTATTCGCCGACACCTCGAAGATCGGATCTGCCGGATCGACCTCGGCATCACGCCAGACCCAGATGACCGGTGGAGCGGCACTGCGTGCCGCCACCGCGGTGCGGGAGGAGGCTCTCCGGCGTGGCGGTGGCGATCACCTCGACGATGCCGGCGTGTGGCGCGGTGGCCGCCTGGTGGCGCCCCTCGCCGGTCTTCTCGGCGACGGCCCGATCGAGCACCTCGAACGGTTCCGACACCCACCCACGGCCAAGCCGGACGCCTTCGGTCGGGGTGACGTCCACGCCGGGTTCGTGGTGGCGGCACATCGAGCCGTGGTCGACGTCGACCCGGAACTCGGCCTGGTCCGCGTCGTGCGCCTCGACACCGCCCAGGACGTCGGTCGCGCCCTCAACCCGTTGTCCATCCTCGGCCAGATCGAGGGCGGGATCATGCAGGGCGTCGGACTCGCCGTGATGGAGGAGATCGTCCTCGAGGGCGGGGTGATGAAGAACGCCTCGTTCACCGACTACCTCCTTCCCACGTTCCTCGATGCCCCCCAGGTCGAAGCGATCCTCGTCGAGCAACCCGATCATTGGGGTCCGTTCGGGGCCAAGGGTGTCGGGGAGCCGCCGACGATCTCCTCGACGGCGGCGGTGGCGGCGGCCATCCGCGATGCCACGGGAGCACCGATCAACCGCGTGCCGGTGCGGCCGCAGGACATCGCGTTCGGAAGTCCCGAGTCGCCAGTCACCAGTCACCAGCAAGCGAAGAGCCCGCGGCCACGCTCGTGATGCGCATCGCCGTCGTCGGGGGCGGGATCGCCGGGACTTCGGCGGCGTACGAACTCGCTGCCGGAACAGAGGTCACGCTCTACGAGCGGGAGTCGACCTGCGGGTACCACTCCACCGGGAGATCGGCGGCGCTCTTCACCGAGTGTTACGGCGACCCCGTGGTGCGGCGACTCGCCATGGCGGGACGGGACTTCTTCGAGCATCCCCCGCCGGACTTCACCGACGACCCGCTCGTGCGGCCACGGCCCGTCATGTTCGTGGGCACCCACGCCCAACGGACCGAGCTGGCGGTGGCTCTGGCCGACTACTCGGCGATGGTCCCCGCGGTCCACGGCGTGTCCGCCGACGAGGCGGTGGCACGCTGCCCGGTGCTCGACTCCGACGTCGTCGCCGGAGGCATCATCGAGCCCGAGGCGCGTGACATCGACGTCGCCGCCCTCCATCTCGGGTTCCTGCGCGGCATCCGCGTCCGGGGCAGCAGGGTGGTCACCTCCGCCGGAGTCAGCCGGATCGCCGCCGACCACGGCGGTTGGCAGGTGACGGCCGGTGATCGCACGGAGCACTTCGATGTGGTGGTGAACGCTGCCGGAGCATGGTGCGACGTGATCGGACGAATGGCCGGTGCCGCCCCGATCGGGCTCGTGCCCAAGCGACGCACCGCGTTCACCTTCTCCCCCGGCACCGACGGCGGCCCTTTGCCGTGGCCGATGGTGATCGATGTCGCCGAGCAGTTCTACTTCCGACCCGAGGGCATTCACCTCCTCGCCTCGCCGTGCGATGAGACCCCGGTGGAGCCACACGATGTGCGTCACGAGGAGATCGATGTCGCCATCGGCATCGACCGCGTCCAGTCCGTCACCACCCTGAAGATCCGGTCGGTGGTGCGGGCGTGGGCGGGCCTGCGGTCGTTCGTCGTGGATCAGCGTCCGGTCAATGGGTGGGATCCGGAGTGCGGCGGGCTCTACTGGATCGCCGGACAGGGCGGCTTCGGGATCAAGACCTCACCGGCGATGGGCCGCTTCGCCGCGGCGATGATCCTCGGAGGTGCCCCGCCCGCGGACCTGGTGGCGGCGGGAGTGACCGCGGAGGCGGTGGGGATCGCCCGGCTGAGGGCGTAGGTGCCCCGTTACCCGTTACCCGTTATCCGACGCCCGACGCCCGACGCCCGATCTGAGCGCATTGCGGCATCGCGCATCCGGTACCCGGCACCCGCTCTGCGCGAATTGCGAGTTGCGTATTGCGACCTCGACACCCGGCTCGACGCACGGCGGTAGCCTGCTGACGACGCAGGCTGCAGTCGCGCCGCCACGGGCCGGAGGACACCATGGCGAAGTGGAGCGACATCGATCCGGCGGAGATGCAGCCCGAGAGCCTGATGATGACCTACGGCTTCCGTCCGGAGTGGTCCGAGGGGGCAGCCTCACCGCCGATCTTCCAGACCTCCACCTTCGTCTTTCCCTCGGCGGCGGTGGGGGCGCACTGCTTCGAGATCGCCTACGGGCTGGCCGAGCCCCTGCCCGACGAGCATCCCGATCTCATCTACTCCCGGCTCAACAACCCCGGTATGGAGATGGCCGAGGACCGTCTCGCACTGTGGGATCGGGCCGACACTGCCGCGCTGTTTTCGAGCGGGATGGCGGCGATCACCACCACCCTGTGGTCGCATCTCCGCCCCGGCGACGTGGTGGCGGCGTCATCACCCATCTACGGCGGCACCCACCACTTCATCGAAACGGTCCTGCCCCAATACGGAATCGGATGCATCCGGTTCGACGTCCACGACGACGCCGAGGTGATCGCGGACCGGATCGCCGCCACCGGGCTTCGATTGGGGATGGTCTATGTCGAGACACCGGCAAACCCGACCAATGACCTCATCGACCTACAGATGTGCGCAGGACTCGCCGCGCGGTTCTCCTCCCCGGAACGCAAGGTGCCGCTCGCCGTCGACAACACGTTCCTGGGTCCGCTGTTCCAGCATCCCCTGGAGCACGGGGCCGACATCGTGGTGTACTCCGCCACGAAGTACCTGGGCGGCCACGGCGACCTCATCGCCGGCGCCGCCCTCGGTTCCCACGCCATGATCGACCCGATTCGGGCGATGCGGACCTTCGTGGGGAACATGACGAACCCGTTCACCGCGTGGCTGCTGATGCGCAGCCTTGCCACCCTGGGTCTGCGGATGGAACGCCAGGCCGAGAACGCCCGCAAGGTGGCGGACTTCCTCCGTGATCACCCCAAGGTGAAGTCGGTGAACTACCTCGGACACCTCGCCGCCGGCAACTCGCAGTTCGACCTCTTCCAGCGGCAGTGCCTCGGAGCGGGCGGGATGATCTCCTTCGAGATCGCCGGCGGCAGACCCGAGGCCTTTCGATTCCTCGATGCCCTGCGCCTCTTCAAGCTGGCGGTGAGCCTCGGCTCGGTCGACTCGCTCGCCGAGCACCCGGCATCGATGACCCATTGCGAAGCCGGGCCCGAGGCGAATGCCGCCAAGGGCATCACCGAGGGATTGGTGCGGCTCTCCATCGGCGTGGAGCACCCGAACGACCTGATCGCCGACATTCGGCGGGCGCTCGAGGCGGTGTGACGGCAGGTCGCAAGTAGCAGGAGGCCGTCACTTCACATTTACCCTGTTCGCATGAAGCGCCGCTTCATGCTTCTGCTCCTCGTCCTGACCGCGTGCTCTCCCACGACCCGGTCGAGCACGACCCAGGCGGTGACCACGACGACCACCACGACCACGACGACCACCACGACCACGACGACCACGACCACGACGACCACCACGATGCCCCCGCCGCCCGATCTCGGCGAGGTCGACATCGCGGTGACGCTGGTGGCCGACGGGTTCGACCAGCCGATCTTCGTCACCGGGCGTGCGGGCGACGACCGGCTCTACGTCGTCGACCAGTCCGGCAAGGTGTGGGCACTGCTCGGCGACACCCGGAGTCTGGTTCTCGACATCGACAGCTTGAGCAGCTTCGGCGGGGAGCAGGGTCTGCTCGGGCTTGCCTTCCATCCTTCGGATCCGGAGCGCATGTTCGTCCACTACTCGGACAACGAAGGCAACTCGATCGTGGCCGAGTACGCCTTCCCCATCGGAGCGGCGGTGGCCGATCCCGAGCCTGTCCAGACCATCCTCGATCTCGTCCAACCGGCTCCGAACCACAACGGCGGAATGATCGCCTTCGGCCCCGACGGATACCTCTACGTCGCACTGGGTGATGGCGGTGGTGGTGGCGACCCGTTTGCGAATGGTCAGAATCCCCACACCCTCCTCGGCGCCATCCTTCGCCTCGACGTGGATTCGGCCACCCCCTACGCCATCCCCTCCGACAACCCGTTCGCCGACGGCCTCGCCGGCGCGCCGGAGGTGTGGGCGATCGGGTTGCGCAATCCCTGGCGGTTCTCCTTCGACGGCGACGATCTCTGGATCGGCGATGTCGGCCAGAACGAGTGGGAGGAGATCGACCGCATCGGGGTCGCCGATGGCGGCGTCAACCTCGGATGGAACGTCCTCGAGGCCAGCCACTGCTACAGCGGGACCGCGGAGCAATGCGCCGACCCGTCCTTCACCCCTCCCATCTTCGAGTATCCCCACGAAGGGCGGTGCTCGGTGACGGGAGGCTACGTGTACCGCGGCTCGGAGATCCCCGACCTCTTCGGCACGTACCTCTACTCCGACTACTGCTCCGGAGGCGTGATGGCCCTGCGGGTGGATGCCTCCGGGACGGTGACCGAGTCCGCCACCCTCGTCGAGACCGGCGGGAGCCTCACCTCATTCGGCGTGGATCTCGATGGCGAGATCTACCTCACCAGGGGAACCGCCGTCTACCGCATCGTCGCCGCCCCCTGAGCTCACCTGGCCCGACACGAGGCGTCGTAGTCGACGAGGATCGGCGGCCGGTCCTCATCGCCGCATGCCGGGCACGCCGGATCGCGTCGCACCAGGAGGTCATCGACCCGTCCCGAGAGCCCGTCGAACACCATGAGCCGGCCGATCAGGGGTTCGCCGATGCCGAGGATCAGTTTGGCGACCTCAACGGCCATGATGGAGCCCACCACTCCCGCCACCGCACCGAAGACTCCGGCCTCGGCGCAGTCCGGGGCGAGATCGGGTGGCGGTGGAAGCGGAAACAGGCAGCGGTAGCACGGGCCGCGATACGGATCGATCACGGTGCACTGTCCCTCCCAGCGGAAGAGCGAGCCGTGCACCACGGGAATCCGCAGCCGAAGGGCAGCATCGTTGATCAGGTAGCGGGTGGGGAAGTTGTCGGAGCCATCGACGACGAGGTCGTAGCCCATCAGCGTGGCGATGACCGTGGCTGCTTCGAGATGCTGCGGGTGGGTGACGACCTCCACCTCGGGATTGAGCGCTGCCAGCGTTCGTGCCGCCGATGCCACCTTGGGCGTGCCCACCGCAGCCGTGGTGTGGAGCACCTGGCGCTGCAGGTTCGAGAGGTCCACGACGTCGTCGTCGACGATTCCGATGGTGCCGACTCCGGCGGCGGCGAGGTAGAGCGCCACCGGTGAGCCAAGGCCACCGGCGCCGACGACGAGCACCCGGGCGGCACCGAGCCGGCGCTGCCCGGCGGCACCGACGCCGGGGAGGACCAGGTGACGGGCGTAGCGCGCCGCTGCCTCGTCGCCGGGAAGCACCCCTTCCCGGCCCGAGGCCCTCCAGGCGGTGAATCCGCCGGCCAGCGAGGCGACGGCGCGGTAGCCGAGATCCTGCAGCTCCTTGGCAGCGAGCGCCGAGCGGTTGCCGTGGGAGCACAGCAACACGATCTCGGTGGCCGGATCCGGGGCGACGCGGACGATCGTGCCGGCCAGCACCCCGCGCGGGATGAGCACCGCCCCGGCGATCGTGCCGGTGGCGAACTCCTGGGGTTCGCGGACATCCACGATGAGCGGCGGGTCGGCGGTACGGGAGGCGAGATCGTCGACCGAGACCTCGCGGATCTCCCGCTTGGCTTGGGCCACGAGATCGTGGTAGCTCAGCGGCACTGCAGACGCTCCTCGCCCACCGTCACCGGCACCTCCGCGGGTTGACCCCGGCGGATCCACCACGCTCGTATCTCCGGGGTGGCATCGGTCAGGCCGATGATGAGGTGCACCCACTCCGGATCGAGAGCACCGGCGATGTCGGTGCGCGATGGCACCGCCGCGGAGCGCGGATGGGAGTGGAACACGCCGCCGATCCGCCAGCCGTTCGCTTCGGCGTCGCCCAGGGCGGCGAAGTGCCCGTCGGGATCCACCGTGAATCGCACCGGTGAATCGGCGACGTTGTCGAGGCAATACACCCGGCGTACCACGTCACCTCCATCCATCGCCAGCAGGCCGCACCCCTCCATCGGCGACAGCGCGGTCACATGGGTGAGGATTTCGGCGACGAGCTCGGGGGCCAGGTACACGCCGCGAACCTAACCCGATCCGGGCGAGATCACGGTGCGAATGTCGTCGCCGAAGCCCTCGAGGCGATCCATCGCCGCGTTCACCGCATCGGCCTCGAGCGGAATCCGCGAGGTGATCGCCGCGGCGGCGTCGATACGACCCTCGGCCGCCATCGCCAGCACCTCGGCCACTTCCCCGGCAAGGTGATCGGCCGAGCCCACGATGCTGCGCTCGGAGAGCACCAGGTCGCGGAACGGGTCGAGGCCGAACTCGTCGTTGGTGATGCCAACCGCCACTGCCCGGCCACCGGGAGCGAGGACCGCCACCGCGGTGTGCACGAGAGCGGCGATCCCCACCAACTCCAGTGCCACGTCGGCACCACCGGCGGCCCAAACCGCGGCGACCACGTCGCCGCGGCCGTCGATACCGACCGCACCGTGGCGCTCGGCGGCGGCGAGCTTCACCGGGTTCACATCGACGGCGAACACCCGGCTCGCCCCGAGGGCACGGGCGACCTGTACCGCGGAGAGACCGAGACCACCCGCTCCCAGCACCACGACGCGCTCTCCCCTCTGCATGGCACCGCGCCGCAGCGCATGGAGCACCGTGGCCGTGGAGCACATCATCACCGCCGCCGCCTCGGTGGACACCGCTGCGGGCACCACGATCGCGTTCGCCGCGGGCACCACGATCAGTTCTGCGTAGCCACCCTGGCGGTCCAGGCCGATCATCGCGCCGGTCTCACAGAACTGCTCGGCACCACCGCGGCAGGCGGCGCAGCGCCCGCAGGTGATCAGGTAGTGAAGACACACCCGCTGTCCCAGCCGCTCGGCGGCGACTCCGGATCCGAGGCCGACGATCGACCCCGCCACCTCGTGTCCCGGCACCAGAGGCACTCCAGGGACACGGCGATGCCCCGAGCGGTAGTGGACGTCGGAGCGGCAGATTCCGGCGGCACCGACCTGCACCAGCACCTCACCCGGTCCGGGTTCGGGATCGGCCATGGTGACTGCCATCAGCGGCGAACCGACCGCGGTGATCTGCAGCGCTCGCATGCCGGCGAGGGTAGACGGCGGCGCTCTAGGACACCCCGCTCGCTAGCCTGAGCCGCGTGAACGACGATGCAACCGAAATCCTGTCCTCAATCACCGCCCACACCGTCACGGTGCGTGGCGCCGACGGGCGTCCCCTCATCGAGGCGAAGGCATTGCACGTCGCCGCGGTCGGGATCGCCGGCATCCTGCTGGCCCCCCGTCTCGCTGCGGTCGCCGCCGTGGGAGCGCTGCTGGCCGGGGTCACCGTCTCGGTGAACACCACCGATGATGCCCCGGCGGCCGACCCGGTCGCCTAGGCCCGCGAACCCCGGCGCCCCAGCAACCCGGCGACGAAGGTGGTCTGTGCCGCCAATGCGGCGCACCCGGCGATGGCCAATCCGACGCGGGCATCGATGGTGATGGTCACCGGCAGGATCGCCCCGAGCACCCAGGCGAGCTGGAACACCGTCTCCGATCGCGTGAAGGCGACGCCACGCCGCTCCGGTGTCACACTCGCTTGGAGCAGGCCATCGAAGGCGAACTTCGCCGTCCCCCAAGCCAATCCCGCTGCCGCCGCCAGCGCCGCCGCCGCCGCCAGGCTGAAGAACTGGCCGGCGACGAAGGCGGCAGCGGCCTCGATGGCGAGCGCCGCGACCACCATCGGCTCCTCGCGGACCAGTCGCTCCAGCGCCGGGGAGATGAACGACGCCAGGGCATAGCCGGCACCTCCGGCGGCGATGAGAGCGGCGAAGTCCGGTCCCTCGGCCCCGGCTCCGCGGAATTCGAAGGCGAGCAGCAGGAGCAGGAACCCGTTGAGCAGCCGAACCCCGGCCGTGGCAAGGCGAACCAGGCGCAGCGAGACCAGGGGTTGCGCCGGCATCGGGGCCAGGACCTCATCGACGCCGAGCTCACGATCCCGGCGCAGCGCCTCGCGGGGATCGGGAAGGTGGATGGAGGCGAATGCCGATATCCCGAATGCCGCTGCAGCCATCGCCAGGGCCACCGCAGGATCGAGCGCCGCCGCAGCCACCCCGAGGGGCAGGACCACCGCCCCGGTGAGGATGCCGATCCTGGCGAGGAGGGCATTCGCCGACACGAGCGCCACCGGCTGCGGCAGGGCCACCGGGAGCATCGAGGACTTCGAGATCCCGAAGAGCCTCGAGAACACGAGCATGGCAAAGGCGATGGGGTACAGCCATAGCGTGGCGAGGCCGAACATCATCACCACCGCCAGCACCATGCGCAGCACGCCGGCGGCGATGAGCACCGCCCGATATGCCCCGCTCAGCCTGGCAAACAGGGCTCCCAGGACCGGGGCCACCACCGCGAACGGGGCGAGGGTGAGCGCCAGATAGAGGGCGACGTTGCCGCGGGCATCGGCGGTGGGGACCGAGAAGAAGAGCGACCCGGCAAGCGACACCGTCACCAACGTGTCACCGGCCACATTGGCGGCCCAGGACACGGCCAGCTGCCGGAATGCCGGACCGTTGCCCCCGAACATGGCGTCGACCCGGCGCACCGCAAAGCGTGCGGTGCGATGAGCGATCCCGCGGCGCGGAGGAAGGGCGGTCACGGGGGGAAAGGTAACGGAAGGGAAGTCCTCAGTCACCAGTCACCACGTGAGGACTCGAGACTGAGGACTCGAAACCTACAGCACCGTCGCCGCAAGCTCCGCCAGCGGGCTGCGCACCGTGCGCTCCAGGGTCACGTGACCGAAGAGGCGATGACCCTTCAGCTTCTCGATCATCGCCGCGACTCCGCCGAAGGGCGACACGTAGGGGTTGTCCACCTGGGTGAAGTCGCCGCAGAGGACCACCTTGGCGTCGGATCCGATGCGGGTGAGGATCACCTTCAAGGTGGAGAGCTCCAGGTTCTGCGCCTCGTCGATGATGACGTACTCGCCGGTGATCGACCGTCCCCGCAAGTAGGTGATCGCCGCCAGTTCGAGGGCGTCACGATCGACGAGTTCCTCGAGTGCGGTGCGGGCCGCTGCTGGACCACCGTCGGAGAACAGCGCGTAGAGATTGTCGTGGACCGCTGCCATCCACGGTGCCAGCTTCTCGTCGAGGTCGCCCGGCAGGTAGCCCACCTCCTGTCGTCCCACGGCGATGAGCGGCCGATACACCGACACCTTGCGATAGCGGCCCGCCTCGAGCACCTGCTCCAGCCCGGCGGCCAGCGCCAGAAAGGTCTTCCCCGTCCCCGGCGGACCCATGATCGAGACCGCCGGGATGTCGGGGTCGAGCAGCAGTTCGAGGGCGAAGGCCTGGCGTACGTTCTTCGATTCGATGCCGAAGACCCGGCGGTTGCCCGGCACCCGCACCAGGATCGGACGGGGCTCGACCTCGGCCACCTGCGCCACCGCCGACTGCGAACCGGGCCCATGAAGGACCACGAACTGATTGGTGAAGAGCGGCTGGTCGGCGTCGATCCCGACCTTGCCCTCGACGTACAGCCGGTCGACGAGGCCGCCGTCGACCTGCAGTTCGGTCACCCCGGAGTACGACTCGTCGACCGCGACGGTGTCCGCCCGGTAGTCCTGCACGGGCACCCCGAGCTGCGCCGCCTTGATGCGCAGAGCCGCGTCCCGGGTGACGAGCACCGTCTCGGTGACCGCCTCTGCCACCAGGTTGAGGCAGGTGCTGAGGATGCGGTGATCCGGGGTCTTCGGATCGAGCACCTCCGGGAGCACGTCCGAGTGGACACCGTTGATCTCGATGCGCAGCGATCCGCCATTGGGTAGCGCGACTGCCTGCGACAGGCCACCGGGGCGCGAGGCTCCGTGCTCTTCGAGAAGGCGGATGGCGCGCCGAGCATTGGCGCCGACTTCGTCCATGAGCGTCTTCTTGCGGTCGAGTTCCTCGACCACGACGAGTGGAAGGACGACCTCGTGCTCATCGAAGCGGAAGAGGGCGCTCGGGTCTGCCAGCAGCACGCAGGTGTCGAGCACGTAGGTTCGTCGTCCGTCACCCGGGCGCATGCGAATCACAGGCTTGTCGTTCTCGGCCTCCGGGTCAAGGACCCCGCTGACGGCATCGTCGCGAACCCGGGTAGTACGGTCAGTGGATGCGCGTCGCCGTCATCGGAGCGGGATCCTGGGGCACTGCGGTGGCATGCCTGTTGGGACGCACCACCGACACCGCGCTCTGGGTGCGCCGCCCCGACCTGGCGGCGACGATGACGGCCCTTCGCTCCAACCCCGACTACCTGCGCGGGGTGCCCTTTCCTGATGCCGTCGAGCCCACCGCCGACCTCGCCTCCGCCCTCGAGGGCGCCGAGGTGGTGGCGATGGCAGTGCCGTCGCACGGCTTTCGCGACGTGCTCACCGAGGCCGCTCCCCATCTCGCCGCGGGGACGCCGATCGTCAGCCTCACCAAGGGCATCGAACGAGGATCGCTGCTGCGGATGACCGAAGTGATCCGCGACGTGGTGCGCAATGCCGATCCCGATCGCGTCGGGGTGCTCACCGGACCCAATCTCGCCCTCGAGGTGGCCCAGGGCCAGCCGACTGCCGCGGTCGTGGCCGTGGCCGACCCCGACATCGCGGTCCGGGTGCAACGGCTGCTCATGGGTCCGACCTTCCGCGTGTACACCAATCCCGATGTCGTGGGGTGCGAATCGGCCGGAGCCCTCAAGAACGTCATGGCCATCGCCGCCGGCATGGCCCACGGCTTGGGCTACGGGGACAACTCGATGGCCGCCCTGGTCACCCGCGCCCTCGCCGAACTCACCCGGCTCGGCGTCGCCCTCGGCGGCAACCCGCTCACGTTCGCCGGACTCGCCGGGATGGGAGACCTCGTGGCGACCTGCTTCAGCGAGAAGAGCCGCAACCGTCGCGTCGGTGTCGAACTCGGCAAGGGGCGCCCTCTCGCCGACGTCGTCGGCGAGATGCAGATGGTCGCCGAGGGGGTGAAGACCACCGAGGCGGTGCTCGAATTGGCGGAGCGACACGGGATCGACATGCCCATCGCCCGAATGGTGGGCGCGGTGATCTATGACGGCCGCATCCCCGCCGAACTCGTCGGAGGCCTCATGACCCGGGAAGCCCGGGCAGAGCTCCACGGGATCGGGTGAGAGACTCAGCGGATAGGTAGCCCGGAATCTGAAGTCGGCCCGATGTTGGGCCGACTTCAGATCGAACCAGCGTCCTGTCCGCTGAGCCTCTGATCCTTCGCACAAATCCTGGAGCGCCCTACGGTGTCCCCCATGACACGGCGCCTGCCCCACCGTTTCGTAGTGGTCCTGCTCGCCATGCTCGCGGCCACGGCCACGCTCGCCGCTCCCGCTGCGGCGCAAACGGTCCTGGCGCTCGACGATCGCGGCCCTGCCGTCATCGAACTGCAGACCCTGCTCACCAATCAGGGCTTCAATCCCGGGCCGATCGACGGCAAGTTCGGGCCGCGCACCGAGGCCGCGGTCCGCAGCTTCCAGACCGCACGCTCCCTCCCCGTCACCGGTGTGGTGGACACCGCCACCTGGACGGCCCTCGGCGGCTCGACCGGCTCGGGCTTGAGGACGGGTGACCGCGGCGACCGGGTACTGGAACTGCAGCGCCTCCTCGCCGCCGCCGGACACAACCCGGGGCCCCTCGACGGGGTGTTCGGGTCCAAGACCGCCGCAGCCGTCAGTGCGTTCCAGCAGGCGGCATCACTGCCGGTGACGGGGATCGCCGACCAGGCCACGTGGGACCGTCTCGCCGGAGCTGTGGTGCTGTTGCGACGCGGATCCACCGGCAACGACGTGCTCGAGGTGCAGACCCGCCTGGCGAACCTCGGCTATCCCCCGCGTGGCCTCGACGGCAAGTACGGCCTCCTCACCGAGGCCGCGGTGTGGGCGTTCCAGCAGGGCTCCGGTTCGCTGCCCGTGACGGGAGTGGTGGACAGCGCCACCCTCGCCGCACTGCGCGCCGCCGACACCGGTGTGGGCGCGGTGCTGTTGGACCGCGGCAGCCGCGGTCCAGCGGTGCTCGAGTTGCAGAACCGCCTCACCAAGGTGGGATTCTCCGTCGGTCCGCTCGATGGGGGGTACGGGGAGCGCACCGCCGCCGCGGTGGCGCGCTTCCAGAGCACCTTCCGCCTCCCCGGAGCGGGTGCCTTCAACGAGGTGACCAATCGCCGCCTCATCGCCTACGAGCGCGAGGCGGAGCGCGGGTACGCCGCCGGCTACGTCGCCGGTGCCGGAGCCGAGCAATGGCGGCCCATGATCCAGGCGGTGTTCGCTCGCTGGGGCCTCGACCAGGAGGTGTGCGCCATCCCGGGCAACCCGGCCACGTGCGTCCCCAGCCAGGTGGAAGCCGCCCTCAGCGTGATGCACTGCGAGAGCCGGGGTATCCCCTTCGTGGTGAATGTCACCTCGGGGGTGACCGGCCTGTTCCAGCACCGCATGACGTATTGGACGGACCGGGTGCAGCGGGTACGGGCGCGGTTCGCCGACTTCCCCGCCGATGCGTCACCGTTCAACCCCGAACACAATGCGATGGCCGCAGCGCTGCTCGTCTGGCAGTCGCGCGACACGCTGCTGAAGCGCCTCGCCGCCGGGGGCACGATCGCCGCCGGCCCGCACCCCTGGAGTGCGTGGAACTGCCGCTAGCCGGCTAGATCAGGTCGAGTCCGCTCCTCGCCAGTGGCGCCACCACGGCCCCGAGTCCGGCAAAGCGGGCGTCGCTCGTCTGGCCCCGCACGTAGCGAACGTAGATCTGCTGGACGATGACGGCGATGCGGAACGTTCCCAGGGCGCGGTACCAGGCGAGGTCGCCGAGATCGACTCCGGTGCGCTGGGCGTAGCGCTGCGCCACGGAGCCGTGATCCATCACCTCACCCAGGGCCACGGCGTCGGCGGCGACGAGATCCATCACCCCGCCGGTGCCACCCCAGTACGAAAGCGTCGTCCCCAGATCGACGAGGGGATCCCCCAGGGTGGACATGTCCCAGTCCATGACCGCCACGACCGCACCCGTCGTATCGATCATCGTGTTGTCGAGCTTGAAGTCGTTGTGCAGCAGCACGGCACGCTGCGGCTGGGGAACTCGTGCTCCGAGGGCGACCCCCAGCTCGTCCATCTCCGGGACGGCATCGGTGCGGGCACGCTCCCAGCGGTCGGCCCAGCCCTTCACCTGGCGGGCGGCAAAGCCGTCGGGCTTGCCCAGGTCGCCAAGGCCGAGCGCGGCGTAATCGACCATGTGGAGGTCGGCGAGCCGATCGACGAGATTGGCCGCGACGGCGGCGCGGAACTCCGTCGAAGGGTCGAGCTCTTCGGGCCACGCTTCGCGGACCACCAAGCCCCTGCGGCGCTCCATCACCACGAAGGGCTTGTCCATCACCGCCGGGTCGTCGCAGTAGAGGTACGCCCGCGGTGCGGCCGGATAGGCCCGGTACAGCACCGACAGCACCCGATGCTCCCGACCCATGTCGTGGCTGCCCGGGGCGGTCGGTCCCAACGGTGGGCGGCGCAACACCAACTCGGTGTCCCCGGCGGATACGAGATACGTGAGATTCGCCTTGCCGCCGGGGAATTGGGCATACCGGATCGGGTGATCCCCGATGAGTTGGGGGAGATGCTCGCGGAGGTGGCGGGTGACGGCCTCCTCGTCGAACCGCTCCTCGGAGCGGATCGGAGCGGTGTCGGTGGTCACTCCCCCGCCGCGGGCAGCACCGCCCCGCGGGAGGCGTCCGCAGCCGCGGTGACCACCGGGGTGCGCTTGCCGACGGCGATCCAGACCACGACCCCGAGGGCGAGCACCCCGGCGGCGAGCCCGCTCCACTGATTCCAGGTGAAGGGGCCGGCTTGGGCATCGGCGCCGGGAAGGTCGGTGGCGCGGAGGAAATCGAGGACGAACCGCTGCAATCCGTACCAGGCCGCCCAGAGGAAGATCAGCGTCGCGTAGCGGATGTTCGACCAGCGACGCGCCACCAGGTAGAGCAGACCGAGAAGCAGGGCCGCCCCGACGAGGTCGTACATCGCCACGTGGTGGTAGATCCCGGGTGTTCCCGCCGCACCGGGTACCTGGCAGAGACCATCTGGGCCGGCACCCGCCGCGGTGCATTCGAGGGCGTTGTGCTGTGGCGCCAGGTCATAACCCGGCTTCACCGCGTAGCCGAGGGACGAGGTCGTGGGCGCTCCGAGATGCTCGACGATGAAGAGGTCGCCGACGCGACCGACGACGGTGCCGATGGCGAGACCGAACGAGGCCATGTCCATGTGCGCCGCCACGTCGATGCCGAGCCGGCGCAT
>JACRIT010000072.1 GCA_016215655.1 Acidimicrobiia bacterium | reverse complement strand
TGGGCCTCGGCGGCCTCATTGGGCGGAGGAGTGAATAGCCACTGAGCTTCTCCGGCTTCCATGTTCCGCCCAAACTTGGCGGTGAGGCGGGACCGGGCATCGTAGTGAGTCTCTGACACGTCAGCCCACACGTCAAGGGTTGCCTGCTTCTTTCGCCGCTCATGATCGAGGGAGATCTGACGGCGTAACTCGAACACCATGATTGCGTTGAGAAACAGGCCGATGATGACCGCGATGGCGCGTGGGTCACCGCTCCCAATCGCTTCACCGATGTCACCGAGAGTCGCCGCGTAACTCACCATTACTGGGAATGTCTAGCAGGTCGCACCTGCCCGTTGCAGGGTGATCGTGTGTAGACCGGCTCGGAGGCCTTGGTTGCCGCCGGTACCTCTCTTGGGTGGTCAGGGTCGGCATCGATCCGACGACCTCAGGTTTTTCAGACCCGCGCTCTACCAACTGAGCTACCTGACCGAAGTCGGCTTGGCGGGGGCGACGGGACTCGAACCCGCGACCTCCGGCTTGACAGGCCGGCGTGAACTCCAGCTTCACCACGCCCCCAGCGTGCCCCCAACGGGATTCGAACCCGTGTTTCCGGCTTGAAAGGCCGGCGTCCTGGGCCGCTGGACGATGAGGGCGGGGTCCAGCGAGGATACACCCGACCTACATGTCTCCGGCCCGAAGGCCTGTGGAGTATATCGGTGGGGCCTTCCCTGTCGATCCGGGCGCGACGCCGCCAGCCTTCAACCCGTGGCCAGGGCGGCGAGGGCCGGACCGAGCGCAGGATCGGTCTCGAAGGTGAAGTCCTCCCACTCGGACACCACTGCGACGTCGGGGACGATGCCGTCACGTTCCCAGTCGGCGTCCGGGTCCGCGAAGGGATAGAACCGCTCGGCTGCCAGCCACAGCTTCGAACCGTCGGGTAGGTCGTAGCCCCGCAGCGTCTCGACGTTGCCGTCGGTCGTCTCTCCGATGAGGGTGGCGCGTCCCATCGCGGCCAGGGTTCCGGCGAGGACCTCGGCGTAACTGACGGTGTCCTCATCGATCAACACGACCAGCGGCACCGTCTGGCTGTTGTGGACCTCGTCGGCGGTGATCTCGAGGACGCGGGAGCCATCGCCGCTGCGGTACCCGCCGACGGTTCCCGAGGTGAACAGCGCCAGCAGCGGCTCGAGCACCGAACTCGACCCGCCGCCATTGCCGCGCAGGTCGACGATCAGCCCGTCGAGCGGCCCAAACCCCTCGATGGCAGAGGGGACCTGCTCGTCGGCAGAACCGTCGCCGAGGGTGGGGATGAAGACGTATCCGATGGACCGGCCCTCGGGGTCGGGCACGAGGCGGGAGGTGATGGGGATCCCGCCGGTGACGCGAGACCGAACGGCACTGATGGTTCGGGCCTCGCCGCCGGGGGACCTGACCGTCAAGACCACGAGGCTGCATTCGGGGCCGCGCAGGGCGCGGTAGGCCTCGGCATTGACGAGGGGCACGCCGTCGGCGGCGAGGATGCTGTCGTGGACGGCGAGTCCGGCATGATCCGCCGCCGATCCGGGGAACACCGCAAGGAGGGCCACAAGACCTTCCGATTCGACCGGCAGCAGAAGACCGCCGATGCCGACGAAGTCGTTGGACGCGGCGAGCTCTGCCGCGTTGGCAAGGACCTCGGCCGGGGTCTCGAGGTGCGAATGCTCGTCGGCGAGCGAAGCGATCAGCTCATCGAGGCGCTCGTAGAACGCCGAGGTGTCGAGCCCGGTGGCGACCTCGGCAACGAGGGCGGCGACGGCACCCTCCCAGTCGACCCCGTTGAAGTCGGGATACAGGTAGTGCTCTCGCACCGCGGCGTCGATGGCGGCGACGACCTCCGACTGCTGTTGCTCCGAGAGGCTCTGCGGAGCCACCGTGGTGGAGATCGATACCGAGGTCGTGGTGATCTCGGTGCCGGCGCACTCCGGTGGTACGTATGCCGGGTCCGGCGCGAAGGTGGTCGTCGTCGCCGGCAGGGTCGTCGGGGGAGTGGTCGATCCTGCTGGGGAGCCTCCGCCACATGCCGCGAGTGCGATTCCGGCGATGAACACCCCGGCGCGCGCGGTCTTGGTCATGATGCCCCCCGTGCGGCAGCGGAAACGGTTCGCTACGCCGCTGCGTTCGGAGCCAGGGTACGCCGGTACCACGCGGGAAGGGGCGGTCCCGATGGGACCGCCCCTTCCCGTGACACGAACTCGGTCTAGTTCTTGCGCCCCATGAGCAAGCCGACCAGGGCGAGCACGGAGCCGGCGAGCATGATCCACATGCCGATGCCGACGCTCAGGCCCTCGGTCCCCGAGATGTCGAAGTAGTTGATGATCGCCACCCCGGCACCAACCACCAGGGCCACCCAGCCGAGCCACACGGGCAAGGCCTTGCCGCTGAAGGCCATGTAGCCGACCGCGATGAGCACGATGCCCGCAATGAGGGTGAACCAGCCGTCGCCACCGTCCATGCCGCTGGCCGAGATCCCGAGGATCTCACCCCATGACAGGAACGAGCCGATCGCAAGACCGGCACCACCCAGCATCGTCAGGCCGGCAGCCTGCTTCTTGTCCATTGAGTCTTCCCTTCCCATAGTCGGACCGGGTGATGCTATCGGGCCGGCCCGTGGCGTGTCGGGGCTGCGGGGTCGGCGGGAAGCCCGCCCCGGCGACCCCCGACTCCGGCGGCGTAGCGGTTCGCCCGCGCCAGGACGGCACCCGGCTCGTCGCCGGCGACGAGTCCATCGACGAGTACGGCGAGAAAAGCATCACCGGCTCCCACGGTGTCGATCACGTTCGTGGCGATGGCGGCCGCAGTCCACGCTCTCCCATCGCGATGATGCATCGCGGCCCCGTCGGCACCGCGGGTGACGCACACCCAGGTTGGCCCGGTCGACGCGGTGCCGATCTCTCTCGCCTCCTCCTGGTTCATCTTCAGCACGTCGGCCTTGCCCATGGCCCAGACAAGGGCCTCCCGATCGATGTGCGGCGGGCGGAGGTTGGCATCGACCACGACGAGGCCGGTGGAGGCGGCCACGAGTCTCTGCACCGTGGCCGCCGCGGTGGGGTGGCGCAGGGGCAACGATCCGAAGATGAGGGCGTCGTGGGCCGGGACGGGGTCGGGCCCGCGGATCGCATCCCAGGCGGCCGGACTGCGGACATCGAAGGTGTGGCCGGAGTCGCCGAGGGTGATGCCGGTGGTGCCGGTGGGGAGGGCGGGGTCGGTCTCGATGAGGCCGGTATCGATGCCCAGGTCGTGGCAGGTGGCCACGATCCGTTCGCCATCGGTGTCTCGACCGACCCGGGTGAGAAGCATCGCTCGCCACCCCAGGGCGACGAGATGTGCCGAAACGTGGAGGGGAGCCCCGGCGACCACCCGCTCGCCGGGGTACTCGTCGATGAGGGCCTCGCCGACCACGAGCGCGGTTGGAGCCACGCCTCGAGGTTATCCATCCCTCAACATCGGTCCCGGATCGGCCGATGGCATGGGGTGATCGGAGTCGTCCACATCCACAAGACGGCGGGCACCACCCTCGCCAGCGTCTTCAAGGGCTCCTTCGGGCATCGCCATTGCGACGTCCTGCCCCTCGACCTCGACGCTCCCCATCTCACCCCGGACCAGCTGCAGCGGATGATCGACCGCTGGTATCCCCGGCTCGACAGTGCCCTCGGTCACAGTCTCCGGGTCTATGCCGGACTCGAGTCGGTGGTCGGTGACATCGAGTGGGTCACCTTCCTGCGCGAACCCCTCGAGCGCACCGCCTCGCACTATCAGTACGACGTGCAGCGGGGTGGCGTCGACCTCCCCTTCGAAGAGTGGATCACCCATGACCTGGTGCGCGATCGTCAGACCAGGATCATCGCCGGTGACGACGGAACCGGTGCCCGGGCGATCGACCTGCTCGGGCGGTTCTCCTTCATCGGACGGTCCGACCGGTTCGACGAGTCTCTCGTCCTCATGCAGCACGTCGTGGGCATGCGGGACATCCGCTACGCCTCGAAGTGGGTGGCGCCCTCCAATGAGATCAAGAAGCACCTGCTCACCGATCCCGCCAAGCGGGCGATGCTGGTGTCGGTCAACCGGAACGATCTCATGGTGTGGGAGCACGCCGTCGCCGAGGTGTTCCCCAAACAGCGTGCCGCCTTCGGTCCCGGACTCGACGATGCGGTTGCCGCCTTCAAGGCCCGCAACGCCGAGATGACCCGGTTCCGCCAGTACGCCCGCCCCCGCTACGCCGCCTATGTCGCCAAGTGGCGGCTCGGCTATCGCCCCTGGGTGCGCAGGGTGACCGGGGATCCCACCGCCGGCTGATCCGGTCGGAGCCGCGAGACCGCTACCTTCGGTCCGGGCCGGTAGCTCAATCAGGCAGAGCAACGGGCTTTTAACCCGGCGGTTGTGGGTTCGATTCCCACCCGGCCCACGGGCGCCGCGCTCGATCGAGCGGCGTGAGGGTGTCCTGTCACCCGATAGGCCACCGAGGAGGCACGTCCGTCATGTCCCCGACCGAGTCGACGATCAATCCCGGTCGTCTCGCCGCGTTCAGTGACGGCGTCCTCGCCATCATCATCACGATCATGGTGCTGGAGATCAGCGCTCCCGCAGGCCACGACATCGCCGACTGGGAGCCCCTCCTGCCGGTGATCCTCGCCTACGTGTTCAGCTTCGCGTTCATCGCCATCTACTGGAACAACCATCACCACTTGCTGCGTGCCACCGGGCACATCACGCCGCGGGTGATGTGGTCGAACATGTCGCTGCTCCTCTTCCTGTCGCTCATACCCGTGGCGACTTCGTGGTTGGGTGAGGGGCGCAACTACCTGGAGGCGTGGCCGATCGCGGTCTACTCCATGGTCAGCCTGGCTGCGGGGGTGTCGTTCTACGCCCTCACGAAAGGCATCATGAAGGCCGATCCGGGCAATCAGGCGGTGGCGCAGTTCGACAAGAGTCCCAAGGGGCTGGCCTCGCAGGCGTTGTACGTCGCAGCGATCGTGGTCGCCTTCCTTGCGCCGGCAGTGTCGCTCGGGATCATGGTCATCACCCAGGCGATTTGGTTCATCCCCGACCGACGGCTCGCCCCCGGCTGAGTCCGGGGGAGGTCACCACGGATCGGCTGCGCTCACAGCGGTGCTGGGCTGCGCCGCTCGTGAACGACCTTCAGCGGGCCTTCGTGACGGCGAACAGGTGACGGGTGCCGATGCCCTTGAGTTCGTGCTCACCGCGGTCGGCGAAGGAGAAGGCGGCGCCGCCGACGATGGCGTGGGTGACCTCTGACACCAGCACCTCCCCCGGTGCGGCAGCGGCGAGCACCCTGGCCGCCTCGTTCACAGCGATGCCATGTACGTCGCCCTCGATCACCTCGACCTCACCCGTGTGCACCCCGACGCGGATCGCGATCCCCAGGTGAGGGGCCATTGCGGCCAGTTCGATCCCGCATCCAACGGCTCGTGCCGCGCCGGCAAAGGCGGCCAATGCCCCATCGCCGGTGGCTTTGATGAAGTCCCCCCCAAACTCCGACACCGTTTCCCTGGTCTGTTGTGTCAATGTCGTGTTGAGATCGTTCCAGATGGAATCGCCCCGGCGCCGGGCTTGTCCGGAGGAGTCGACGACATCGGTGAAGAGGATGGTGGCGACGACGGTCGACAAGGTTCGGGTGGCCGCGAGCCAGCTGCGAGCTCCCACCCAGTCGATGGCCTCGTAGGGTTCATCGCCGACCACCCAGGCGTCATGATCCGGGGGGATGTCGAAGACGGACCCCCCGGTGACGTCGAATTCGGTTCCGTCGGCGAGAACGACGCGCATCGTCCCGGCGAGGGCATAGCCGACATGGTGGGTCTGACACGAGTCGGCCATCCCGGTGGTGCGAGCATGCGTCGACCATCGCCAGCCGGGTTGGTGGATGGCGCGAGACACGGTGTGGGCGCCGAGGGCGACCCGCTGTGAGAGGAGACCACCTACCGCGAAGGTGTCGTCCGGTGACGAGAAGTCCCGCGTGTGTTGCGCCCCCATGGGCGCGATGCTACGCGGTGCATCCGGCACGGGGCGGCTCAGCCCTGCGTCGCCGACCCACGCTGTCGCCACCCGCTACCCGCTTCCGGCAAGAGCGCGGTTCTGTTGTCTTGCGGGCAGCCGGAAGCGGGAAGCCGGCAGCGGTCACAGCTGCCCGGTCTCGGTGAGCATCGCCAACTCGCGCTGGTACCCGGCGTCGTCGTAGCGCTCGAGGGTGAAGGCGGCGGAGTGATCGGGGAGGCGGGCGCCGGTGACGTGGGCGCATACCAGGTCGGCGATACCGCATGCCGCCATGATCCCGAAACCCGACACCGCGCCGGCGACGAACGCCCCTGGGGTGTGCAGCGGTCCGGCGAGCGGTCGGTTCTCCACGGTCTTCGTGTAGTAGCCGCCGTCGACGACGCGCTGCGGCATGCGATCCAGATACTCCGTCATCCGCGGAAACATCGCCGCCATTCCCCGCAGCACGACCTCGCCGTAGAGTTGATCCTCGGGCAGCGGCCAGACCGGATCGATCACGGTGCGGTGGTACTCCCACAGGGCCAGCACCCACGGTGAGCCCGGCCCGCCTTCGGGGCGTCCGTGACAGGCGATGGGCATCTCCCCGAGCAGGTCGTGGCGCCCCTCGGCTTCGAGGTGGCGGCGCTCTTCGTCGGACCATGCCACCCGCTGCGGGTCATTCCAGATGAGCAACCCGGCGTCGCGGGGAATCACCCCGAGCGGGTCACGGAACCCCACCTTGTGGTGGACCTCGGCGTGGACCGGCAGGTGCTCGCCGAGCAGTCCCGCCACCGGGGCCAGCATCGGGCCCGCGGCGTCGACGAACGCCCCGCAAGCGAGGCGAGTGCCATCGTCGAGACCGACGCCGGAGACCCTGCCCGCGGCGACCTCGACAGAGGTGACCCGGCGCGGCACCACCTCGAGGCCCGCCTCACGGGCGCGGTCGAGGAGGTATGCCCCCAGTTGCTGCGCCGACAGCCATCCGGCCCGGCGTACGTGGAGGGCGCCGACGGCGCGCTCGGTGATGCCGGGGAAGTGGTGTCGCAGGAGTCCGGGATCGGCGATGAGGTCGGTGCCGATGGGAGCACCTTCCCATCCCTCGGCGGGTGCGGGCACGTACGCCGGATCGCCACTCCTACCGTCGTGCACCCGCAACGGTCCGATGCCGAACCGGGTGGCGCGCTCGGCGGACTCCTGAAGTGCGGCGAGGCGCTGCGGGTCAGCGGTGACATAGAGGTACCCGCGGCGATTGAGTCCGAACGCATTGCCGCTCTCCCTGGCCAACTCCTCGATGATGTCGATGGAGCGGTTCATGAGCGTGACCATCGGCTGGTTGGGCCACAGGTTCCGGTAGCACTCGGTCGACTTGTCCGAGGTCAGCGAGAGCGGGGGCAACGGATCGCACAGCACCACCCGCTTCACTCCGGACCGCACCGTGAGGAAGTAGGCCGTCGCCGCCCCGACGATTCCGGCACCGGCGATGACGACATCGGCGTGGGCGCGAGGCATGGATCGGAGGATAGGAAGAGATGCCAGATGCCAGGTACCAGACACCAGATGCAGAGCTGCGCTTGGCTCAGGGGTCTGGGGTCTGGGATCTGGGATCTAGGTATCCGACCCGGAGGGCCGGATACTCTCCCTCCATGATCCGCTTCGGCATCTCCGGACTGCCTCCCGACGGGGATGACGCCGGGTTTCTCGACGATCTGGTGCGGCGCGGTCACACCGCGTTCGAGTTCGCCTTCACGTCGGGATTCCCGTGGAAGGAGAAGCGGTGTGAGGCGTTCGGTCGGCTGGCCGCAGAGCGCGACATCGCCATCTCCATCCATGCCCCTTACTTCGCCATCCTCACCTCCGACGACCCGGAGAAGGCGAAGCTCACCCGATCGGCCCTCGAACACACGATGAAGCTGGGTCATGCCTTCGGCTCTCGCGTGATCGTGGCTCATACCGGGTACGTGAAGAAGCGCACCCCGGAGCAACTCCATGAGTTGGCGGCGGAGAGCCTTGCCGTCATCGAACCCAAGGTGCGCCACCTCGGGGTGGCGCTCGGTCTCGAGGTGGGAGGCACCAATCGGGCTTTCGGCACTCTGGGGGACATCGCCCTCATCGCCCGCACCTTCCCCTTCGTGCATCCCGTGGTGGACTGGGCGCACGTCCATGCCATGTCGGGCGGGGCGCTGACCACGGTCGACAACTTCCTCGGGGTGTTCGGCTTTCTCCGCGACAACTTCCCCGGGTGGACGCTCGACCCGCTGCATTGCCAGTTCACCGACAACGAGTTCGGACACACCGGAGAGATCCGCCATCTCCCCTACGGCCAGGGCACGCTGCGGGTCACGCCCTTGGTCGAGGCCGCGGCCGAGGCGGGGATGCGGATCACCCTCATCAGCGAGGCCCGGGAGAAGTCGAGCCACCTCGCCATCCAGGCGGAGCTCGTGGAGGCGATGGCGAGGACCACGCCGGCCCTTCCCGCTCCCGACGACACCCGCCCGCTGGCGTCGGGCCGGGTGGCATTCCCCCAGGACCTGCGCATCGTCGCCGACGGCGACGGGTTCATCCCGGTCGGGATGGAGCGGAAGGTGCGCCTGAGCAATCCCGACAAGCCGTTCTTCCCCGGCAGGGAGACGAAGGGCGACCTGGTCGCCTACTACCACTCGGTCGCCCCGGTCCTCCTGCCGCATCTACGCGACCGGGCGATCGTGCTCGCCCGCTTTCCCGATGGCGCCGAGGGCGATTGGTTCTACGAGAAGCAGGCACCCTCGCATCGGCCGGAGTGGCTGCCGACGGCTCCCCTGTGGTCGGGCCATCGGGGTGACGTCATCGACTTCGTCACCGCCCCCGACGTCGCCTCGCTCGTGTGGATCGCCAATCTCGGTGCCATCGAGATCCATCCCTGGCTGAGCCGCGTGGCCACGGCGGATGCACCGGACTTCGCCATCTTCGATCTCGACCCCGCCGATGGCGCCACCTGGGACCAGGTGGTGACCGTTGCCGAGGTGATCCGGGTCGCCCTCGACCGACTGGGACTCGTCGGCTATCCCAAGACCTCGGGAGCGACGGGTCTCCACATCTACGTCCCGCTCGACGCGGTGCATCCCTACGACCGGGTGCGTCGCTTCGTGGAGACGGTGGGCCGCCTCGTCGTCGGGGCCGATCCGGCGTTGGCGACCATGGAGTGGGACATCCCCAAGCGCACGGGGAAGGTGTTCATCGACCACAACCAGAATGTCGGAGGGAAGACGATCGCCTCGGTGTACTCGGTGCGCCCCCGCCCCGGTGCTCCGGTGTCGACCCCGGTGCTCTGGGACGAGATCGGTGAGATCGAACCGGCGGCCTTCACCATCGCCACCGTCTGGGATCGCATCGCCCGCCATGGCGATCTGTTCGCCCCGGTGCTTCGCGGCGGGCAGACGCTGGACGCAGCGGAGCGGGCGTTGGGCATATGAGTCTTCAGCCTTCAGTCCTCAGCCTTCAGCCAGAGCGCGATCTGACTGATGACTGATGACTGATGACTACGGCTCCAACGCCCCCGGCTCATCGCCCACCGCCACCGGCATCCCTGAACTCGACCAATCGCTCCACGAGCCCGGATAGAGCATCGGTTCGGGGAGCCCGGCGATGGTCATCGCCAGGATGTCGTGGCAGGCGAACACCCCGCTGCCGCACGACGCCACCACTTCGCCCTGGGGGGCGAGTGCGCGGTAGTGCCGGGCGAGCGCGGTGGCGGGGAGGAACCGTCCCGCGGCGTCGAGATTGTCGGTGGTGGGAGCACTGAGGGCGGTGGGAATGTGCCCCGCCACCGGGTCGACGGGTTCGACCTCGCCCCGGTACCGGTCGGGGGCGCGAGCGTCGAGGACCGTGACGGTACCCAGGCGCTCCAGCAGCTCCTCGCGATCGATCTGGCGAGTAGGACCGGGGCGCACGGTGAAGGTGGCGGGGGTGATCTCCACGGTTGCCGTGGTCAGCGAGTGACCGGCGGCCGTCCACGCCTCCAGTCCGCCGTCGAGGACGCGGACCGCCCCATGACCGACGTCGCGCAGCATCCACCACAACCGGGCGGCGATGACCCCGCTGCGATCGTCGTACACCACGATGGTGTGATCGTCACCGAACCCGAGGCGTCCCATCGTGGCCGCGAAGGCGGCGCGATCCGGCAGGGGATGCCTTCCCGGCCCGGCCGGGGCGGTGAGGTCGTGATCGAGTTCGACGAAGACCGCTCCGGGGATGTGACCCTCGTCGAATCCGCGCCGGCCGCGATCCGGCTCACCGAGGTACCAGCGGGTGTCGGCGAGGCGCAGCGCGGGGTCGCCGCTGATGGCCGCGAGGGCGTCGGCATCGATGAGTGGGGAGGACATCACCTCGGTGCGGAAACCGGGCGGAGGGTACGCGGCTCGGCGGCGGCCTCCCAGGGGCGAACCACGACATGCCATACCAGTGCGAGCGCCCACACCGGCACCGAGATGTCCGCCTGCACCCGGAGTCGGTTGTAGGAGAGGGGGGTGCCCGCGATGTGGGCGATGGGCTGGCCGCCGATGCGCAGCGTCCAGTGGCGCGGAAGGGGTTCGCTCACCAACTCACAGCCGAAGCCGTCGCCGACCAGGTCCCAGCGCCGGCCCGCCCAGGAGCGCCGGATGATGCGGCCCATCTCACGGCCCTCTTCGAAGAACACCACGGTGCCCCACCCCTGGGGCTTGATCTCGACGGGCGTGCGGTCGATCCAGCCGCGGGAGAGGTGCAGTGAGGGATAACGGCGGAACGAAGCGATCGCTCCTCGCGACGACCGCAACCGCCAGTCGGACGACAGGAAGCCACTCTCGAAGTGCACCCGTCCGAGCAGCATGGGATGCCGTCGCAATGCCACGGACGCGAGGGTACCGCCTCGGGGAGGCCTCTACGGAGTGGCCGTGGGCTGGTGCAGGACGTACCAGATCGCCCACACCGCCACCAGGGCCATGGCTCCCTGCGCTGCCGGGTGTGGCAACACCCAGCCGATGGTGTATCCGAAGGAGAGGGTCATCGCAGCGACGGCGATCACCTTGGTGCGCAACGGGATGCCGCGGCCCTCGTGGAAGTCGCGGATGAATCGCCCAAACCGGGGATGGTTCACGAGCCAGCCGTGAACCCGCGTCGACGACCGCGCCAGCAGATACGTGCTGAGCAGCAAGGGACCCGTCGAGGGGATGACGGGCATGAACACGCCGATGATCCCGATGCCGAGGAAGGCGACACCGAGCACGAAGTAGATGGGGCGCAGCCACCGCCGCGTAGCGACCACCGTGGTCATGGGCGGAGAGGCTATCGGGATGGTTGCCGACAGAAAGACGGGAAACGAGCCTTCAGTCTTCAGTCCTCAGTCATCAGCCCGAAGAGCCACGTCTTGGGTGATGGCTCATGACTTCCTCGGCACGAACCTCCCCGTTCGCTCTCGGTATGTCTCGTATCCCGCGAACGCGGTGACCAGGTGGCCTTCTTCCCAACGAGACTTCGCTGTCAGCAGCACGACGAGGGCCAGCCAGGCGATCGCCGACCACCACGATCCCGAGCGGACGGCGACACCACCCATTCCGATGATCACCGCGTCGTACATCGGGTGGCGCACCCAGCGATAGGGGCCGCGCACCACGAGATCGACGCGACCGTTCGGCAGCGGAAGCGGGGTGAGTCCGGCTCCCAACCAGCGCGCCGCCCACAGTCCGATGACGAGGGCGACCCCGATGAGCCCGAGTGCGATCGCGTGGTGGACCGAGGTCACCTCCCAGTGGTCACCGGGGAGCAACACCACCGCACCGATGAGGAGAAACTGCGCGGCGACCAGGAGCCAAGCCGTGGTGCGCGTCGCCATGACAGAGAGTATGGCCGCACCGCTCTCCGGGTAACGCCTCCGGACACGCGACTCTGGCATCTGGCATCTGGCATTACCCCCTCCCATCCCTCCCCCCACTCCCGTACCCTCTCGCCGTGGCCACGCTGCACCTGCTCGACGGGACCTACGAGTTGTTCCGCTCGCACTTCGGGGCGCCGCCGCGTACCTCGCCGGACGGGATGGCGATCAG
>JACRIT010000068.1 GCA_016215655.1 Acidimicrobiia bacterium | reverse complement strand
GGCGCCGCGCTTGGTTGCTAGACCCGAAGACCCGAGACGGCAACGATTCGCAGGGAGGTCCGCTCCAAAGGGCTTCCACTGAGAACTCTCGCTTCCACCGATCGACCTTCTGTTGCCGCGGGGAGCCGCAGCGAACGTGCAGTGCCCTGCTTCCCTGTTCAGCGCGCCACCGCTCGCTCCTCGCTCCGGACGCTGATCCCCGACAACCCAGCCGGTCGGGGGGCATTTGCGAGCGCTGGCTGAGGGGACGGCCGCACCAACTACGCGGTCGCCCTGATCACCAGTCCGCGCACCGGCTTGGGGTGGAAGCGCGAGCCTTTCGGCGGGAGCATGGTGCGCGCTGCTGCGGCGGCGAACACCGCGGGGATGGGGACCCGGGGGAGCAGGATGCCGGCGTCGCCCTGGCCGAGGGCGTGCACCACCGCTGCGGGGGTGGAGAAGTGCTCGATGCGCTCCTGGGTGACCCCGACATGGGGATAGAGGAGATGGGCGGCCACGGCAGAGCCGATGGGGCGGAGCGGCTCCGGCATCGTCTCCAGAGCCTCGGGCCGGGGACGCAGCAGGCGCGGTTTCCGCCCCCGCTCCAACCAGACCACACCCCCCACCCGGGGGGTGGAGCGGGGGATCTCCTCGATGGTGAACGACTCTCCCGCCGAGGGGGGGAGGGGGCCGACACCGATGAGGCGCCGCTGAAAGGCATCGGCACACAACCCGCGGCCGCCGTCGCCCACCACCATGGTCATGGCCACGGCACGATCCCCGCCGTGTCGCATGGCCGAACGGCGTCGATGATGGCCATCGGCGACGACGAGGGTCCCGAGGTCGATCTCGCCCCGGTGGCGCACCGGCACCACCCGGTGCAGTTGACTGCCGAAGGTCACGGTCGCCGGTGGACCGGCCTCGGGGAACTGGGGAAGGGTGGTTCGGGTGATCGCCAGGAGCGGCCGGATCTCGAGATCGACCGCCTCGCGGTCTTCGGCCTCGCGGATGGTGGCTTCGTGGGGGAGCAGGGTGGCGACGCGCACCAGGCCGACGAGCCCCGACACCATGGTTCCCGCGGGACCGGTCACCGAGTAGTGGTACAGCGATGGGCCGGAGGTGCGGTAGGGGAGCAACTCGGGGAGGTCATCGGCCGACTGGTACCGTGCCACGGCGTGCCGCAGGGCTCGCGACGCCGCTGCCGCCTCGTCCCGGGACATCGGATCCGGGGTGGCGGCCAGGTGGGCGGCAAAGGGAGCGAGCATGGCTGAGAGTGTTGTAGCGGTAGCGGCGCTGCCGAGCAATGTGGTGCTCGACATCGACGGGTGCCTCACCCTCGGTGGCGCCGCCATCCCCGGTGCCGCCGAGACGATCACGGCCCTCGTCGGGCGCGGCATCACCTGCGTGATCGCCACGAACAACTCCACGCGGACCCGGAGCGGAGTGGCGGAGATGCTCAGCGATCTCCTCGACATGACGATCCCCCCGGAGTGGGTGGTCACCTCGGCGATGGCGGCCGTCGGACTCCTCGAAGCCCGCCACGGCCCGGTGCTCGTGGTCGGCGAGGTCGGCGTGCGAGAAGCCATCACCGACGCCGGGCTGGGGCTCACCGACGACTTCGAGGCGGCGCGGAGTGTGGTCATCGGTCTCGACCGCAGCTTCGACTTCGATCGGCTCACCCGCGCCGCGGCGGCCGTCCGCCGGGGCGCCTTCCTGGTGGCGAGCAACGACGATGCCACCTTCCCGGCACCAGGCGGCGTGTTGCCCGGCGCCGGAGCGATCGTGGCCGCCGTGGAAGCGGCCTCGGGATCCCTTGCCGTGGTGGCGGGAAAGCCACACCCACCGATGCTGGCCGCGGTCTCCGCCCGCCTGCGACCCGGGGTGACCTGGATGGTGGGTGACCGACCTGAGACCGATGTCGCCTTTGCCCGCGCCGCGGGGTGGCGTGCTGTGCTGGTCCTCACCGGCATCGCCCGCAGTGCGGCCGAGGTGCCCGACGACCTGAAGCCGGACGTGATCCTCCCCTCGATCGCCGACCTTCCCGGTCTGCTGGCGTAGGAGGCTCGGCGTCCTGGTCAGTGAGCCTCTAGATCATGTCGGCGGAAGGGGACCCGATCCTGGCGAGAAGGCGCTCGCGCATCGGCAGGGTGACCGCGACCCCGAAGAGGAACCCGGCGACGTGCGCCTCCCAGGCGATTCCCGAATCGCCACCGGCGAAGAGGAACTGGCTGAAGAACCAGATGACGAGAAAGGCCACCGCCGGGATCGCCACCGCCCGGATGAAGATCAGCGTCAGGACGAGATGGCGCGGGAAGAGGACGAGGTAGGCCCCCATGACACCGGCGATCGCTCCGGAGGCGCCCACGAGCGGCACCGTGGTGGAGGGTTGCAGGACGACGAACCCGAGCGTGGCCACGATGCCTGCCGCCACGTAGAAGATCGCAAAACCGATGTGCCCGAACGCCTCCTCGACGTTGTTGCCGAAGATCCACATGCTCCACATGTTGAAGAGGATGTGGGCGAAACCGGCGTGGAGGAACATCGACCACACCACCGCCAGCCACACGTTCTTGCCGGGGAATGGGGCATCGCCGCCGTCACGTTCGATGCAGGCGCCGGAGTTGATCTCGAAGTACTCGAGGGGGTCGCCGGTGGTCAGTTCGCAGGCGATGGCGGCGGTGCGATAGGCGAATTCGTCGGCAGCCGGGGACTCCTGGGGTTGGATCAGGGCGATGACCACGACGTTGAGCGCGATGATCGCCCATGTCACCAGCGGTCGGATCAGGGTGGGATTGACATCACGAATGGGAAGCAATGGCGCAACCTGTCGCCGCGGACGGGGATAATGGCCGTCATGGATCATACGCCCGTCGATCGACTGCCTCCTGCCTCTGGTCATACCCCCGGTCCGAACCCGGCGGTGGACGAGGGATTTGGCGATGCCCTCGAGGCCCTCGCCGCCGCCGATCCAGCAGAGGCACCGGATCTCGCCGACGCCATCGCCGAGCGGCTCGGGGCCGTCCTCGCCGAGGAGGATGAGGATGCCCACACGGCGCAGGCTTGACGCCGAACTCGTACGACGCGGCCTGGCCGGCAGCCGGAACGAGGCGCAACAGCTGATCTCGGTCGGAGGTGTGACCGTGGGTGGCAAGCCGGTGCCCCGACCGGCGACGCTGGTGGCTCCCGGCGACCCGATCGAGATCACCGCGGGGGATCGGTGGGCGAGCCGCGCCGGAGGCAAGCTCGCCGCCGCCATCGCCGCCTTCGGTGTCGACGTCTCCGGACGGAAGGCCCTCGATGTCGGCGCCTCCACCGGAGGCTTCACCGACGTGCTCCTCGCCAACGGGGCGGCCTCGGTCACCGCGGTCGACGTCGGCTACGGGCAGCTCGTGTGGCGTCTGCGCACCGACCCCCGGGTCACCGTCCACGATCGCACCAACTTCCGCACCGCCGACCTGGCGGCGCTGGGTGCCCCCTTCGACCTGGTGGTGATCGACGTCTCGTTCATCTCGCTCACCTTGCTCGCCTCCGGTCTCGCCCGTGCCGGGCGCCAGGGCACCGACTACCTCCTCCTCATCAAGCCGCAGTTCGAGGTGGGACGGGAGGCGGTCGGGGCCGGCGGCATCGTGCGCGACCCATCGTCACATCGCGGGGCGATCGTTGCGGTGGCCGCGGCGCTCCTCGCCGAGGGCATCGCCCCCCGGGCGCTGATCGCTTCCCCCGTACGCGGCATGAAGGGCAATCTCGAGTTCCTCCTCCATGGCGTGGCCGGGGGTGATCCCGTGGATGTCGCCGACCTGCTCGCCGAGGTCCCGGCATGAGGATCGCGCTCGTCCTCCATCCCAGCCGGGGGTCCTCTGCCGAAGTCGGCAACGCCGTCGCCCAGGAGGCCATTCGACGCGGCATCGAGGTGGTGGCGGCACCGGAACACGCCTCCCGCATGACCGGGGTCAGCGCATGGGACGATCGAGTCGGCCCGCTCGCCGACGTCGTCGTTGCGGTCGGCGGGGATGGCACGGTCCTCGCCGCCAGCCACTTCAGCCGGCTCCACGACCTCCCCATTCTCGGCGTCAACGCCGGCAACGTGGGCTTTCTCGCCGAAGTCGAGCCGGCACAGATTTCCCAGGCCCTCGACCGCCTCGTTGCGGGGGACTATCGCATCTCGCCCCGCATGACCCTGGAGGCCGCTCTTCCCGGCGGTGTCGTGGTGGCGGGACTGAACGACGTGGTGGTGGAGAAGGCGGTCAGCACGCAGGTCGTCGGGATCGCCGTATCCGTAGCGGGGGAGGCGCTCGTGGAATACCGTACCGATGCCGTGATCGTCGCCACCCCGACCGGGTCCACCGCGTACACGTTCTCCGCCGGGGGGCCCCTCGTCGACCCCGAGATCGACGTCCTCGTGCTCACCGCGGTGGCACCGCACAATCTCTTCGGCCGGCCCATCGTGTTCGGACCCGAAGTGGAACTCGAGATCGCCATCACCTCGGACCGGCCGGCCCGGGTGAACGTCGATGGCTACCACCACGCCGACCTGCGGCCCGGCGATGCCATCACCGTGGTGCGGGGTTCCCGACCGGTGCGACTGCTGCGGTTCAGCCCGAGCAACTTCGCCCGCACGGTCAAAGAGAAGTTCCACCTCCACGATGCTTGAAGAGCTCTACGTCGAGAACCTCGGCATCATCCGCTCGGCACGCCTCGAACCGGGTCCGGGGCTCGTCGCCATCACCGGCGAGACGGGGACCGGCAAGACCCTGCTGCTGGGAGCCCTGCGGCTGCTGCGCGGCGACACCGCCCGCACCGACCGGGTGGGACCCCACGGTGACGAGGCCCGGGCCGAGGGCCGCTTCACCATCGGCTCGAGCGAGACCGTCGTCGCCCGGCGCGTCGCCGAGGGCAAGTCGCGTGCCTATCTCGATGGAGCGATGGTGCCGGCCAAGGCACTCGCCGATCGTCTCGACTCGCTCGTGGAGATCGTGGCTCAGCACGAACACGTCGCCCTGGGCAGGGAAACCTCGGTGCGCCGCCTCATCGATGGGCTCCTGGATGCCGGCGGACGCGAGGCGCGTGACGGGTACCAGGCAGCCTGGGAGCGCCTGGTGGCCCTCCGCGCCGACCGGGAGGCGCTGGGCGGAGACAGCCGGGCCCTGGCCCGGGACCTCGATCTCATCCGCCATCAAGCCGCCGAGATCACCGCCGCTCGCCTCCATCCGGGCGAAGAGGAGGCCATGAAGGCGACTCTGGCAAGGCTGCGGCACGCCGGCGAGATCACCGAGTCCCTGGCTGCCGCCGCCGTTGGCATCGACGACGAAGGAGGAGCGGGCGACGTGCTCCGTACCGCGCTCGGGCACCTCGAGAGCGCGGCACGCGTGGATGCGACCCTGCACGATCACGCCACCCGTCTGCGGGCC
>JACRIT010000070.1 GCA_016215655.1 Acidimicrobiia bacterium | reverse complement strand
TCCGCCATGGACGTCTCGACGGCGAGTCCGGCCACCACGGCGGAGAGCGAGGCGCGCTCCCACAGCAACCGGCGCAGCGGTGCTCCGATGCGCTCCTGGAGTTCGGCGTCGAGGACCGCTGCGGCGCGCGCCGCCCGATCCACATCGACCACCGCCTTGCCCTCCCCGCGGGGCACCGCCTCCTCCATCGCTACCACCGCCGCCCGCACCTCGGCCTCGACGCGATCCGGATTGAACACCTGGCGAGTGCGCAGGCCGAAGACCCCGCCCGCCTCGGCGGCGATCGCCCCGACGAGATGCTCCACCGCCCGCAGTCCCTCCTCGAGTCGCCCGACCGTGGGGCCGGAGGTGGCGACGGATGCGACCACCGCCTGGCGCACATCGTCCCAGCGGTTCTCGAAGTCGAGCGAGCCGCCACCCTCCACCCCCGTCACCGCCGCCACCTTGCGTGCCGCATTTCGAGCCTCCTCGACGACGCGGCCGAGATGCACCGTCTTCTCATCGAGACGCGAGGTGAGATGCGAGAACAACGCATCGATGCCGAGACGGGGCCCAATCGGTGGGTCGGCGGCGACCTCGAACACGACCGGGCGGGCGAACCCATCGGCCTGGAGCAACTCGACGAGGTGCGCCCGCATGATCCCGCGCTCGTCGGGCGGGATGCGGTCGACCTGGTTGAGGACGAACACCATCCGCTCGGCGGCGCCGGCGAGCGGAGCGATGAACTGGCGATGCAGAGAGGCGTCGGCGTACTTCAGCGGATCGAGCACCCACACACCGACATCCACCATGGGGAGGATCTCCTCCACCCGCCGGCGATGCAGTGATTCCACGCTGTCGACGTCCGTCATGTCGAGGATCGCCATGCCCGGTGCGCGACTCTGCACCACCCGTCGCCGGATGCCGAGGCCGTCGAGCAGGGCGATGAGGGCGGGCTCGATGGTCGAGGGGATCCAGGCGAGCGGCTCGGTGGTGTGGGGCCGAACCGGGCTGGTCGATGCGATGTGATCGCCGGCGAGCGCATTCAGCAGGCTCGACTTGCCCGCACCGGTGCCGCCGAGGAGCGCGGTGACCAGCGTGGCACCGAGGTGCCCGACGCGTTCGCGGGCGCGCCGTGCCGCCCGCCGCGCCGCGGCGAGGTCGTCGGGATGGAGGTGGCCATCGGCGAGGCCGACGACGAGGTCGAGGCCGTCGACGATCGCTACGACATCGGTCACATCGACTCCTCGAGGGTCAGCTGGGCGAGCACGCCCCATGGCGTCCCCGCCCCGAGCCGGGCCGTGAACCGTGCCGAGTCCGCGGCGACGATCCCCGCCAGCTCATCGGCGAGACGATCGGCGGCCGCGGCGACGAGACCGGGGTTGCGGCCGATGACCCGTCGCTCCTTGCGGTCGAAGACATGCGCGGGATCGATCACGGCGGCGCGAGTAGCCCGCACCAGCCGCGCGGCGCGTCGTCCCCGTCCCGGTCTGCCACCGAGCTCACCGGCGAGGCGAAGGATGTCGTCGTGCCACCAGCGGATGCGGTCCCGGGCGGCCGCCGGGGTCTCGGCACCATGGGTGAAGAGCAGTTTGCTGGTACCCGCCCTGGCCGACTCCCACGATGCCGCCGATTGCAGGGCGGCCCGACCGGCGCGGCGCGCCGTGGCCGCGGCGAGTGCCGCGGCGAGTTCATCGGGATCGTCCTTGAGCTCGGCGAACGCACCGGAGCGCACCGCGGCGACCACGCGATCGGTGGCATCCGCATACGACAGCGCGATGGGGTCGGCGAGCTGCACCCGCCGCGACTCGGCGGCGATCAGGGCCCCGCGCAGGGTGGCCAGGGCCGCGGCCACGAGGCGGGTCGTCCCGCCGACGGCGAACGCCGCCACCCGCGCTCGCTCCTGGGGATCGGCCAGCCGCTCCACCTCCTTGCGAAAGCCCATGACGGCCTCCATCGCCAGGCCCTCGCGTTCAGGCACCACCACGCCCTCGGCGATGGCGATGACCGCACCGGGCTCGGGTCGCTCGATGAGTCCCGCCCTGGCGAGCTTGGCGGCGTAATCGGCTACCAGGACTCGCTGCAGCTCGGCGACCGGGGGCAGGCGGTTGAGAACGAACGACGTCGCCACCCCGCGTCGTGCCGCTCTCGCCGCGAGGTCGAACCCTGCGGCATCGGCGTATCGGGCCGCACCCGCAACCACGATGCAGGCGTCGGCGACGTCGAGGATCTGATCGCACACCGGCGTGCCCGCGGCATCGACGACGTCGGGTGGCGGGGTGTCCACGATCACCACGCCATCGGGAGGCGGACGCAGCGTGTCCACCATCCTCCCGGGAAGGCGGCGACGGGCGGCATCGAGGGTGGCGGGAAGCGCACCGTGTCCCCAGGCCACCGGCTCGAGCGTGGTGGGGCGCCGGGTGCCGGTCTCGGTGAGGCGCCGCCTTGCGATCGAGTTGATCAGCGTCGACTTGCCCGCTCCCGAGACGCCAACGATGGCGACGACCAGGTCATCATCGGGATGGGCGGTGCGCGGGATCAGGTAATCCGTGACCACCCGGTGCGTGGCATCACGCAGCGCCACCGGCTCCGGTCCGGCCAGCGCGAGGTCGATCCGTTCCAGAGCAGCGGCGACCGCGGCGAGTCGTTCCGGCGACGGAGCGTGGTCGGTCATGGAGTGATTGTGGCACGGCGAGGGCGCCGGCAGAGCAACCGGGACCCGGTTTTGCGTCACACCCGGGCCGTACGTTGGCTCCATGACGACCCCTGCAGTGCGCACCATCGAGCCAGCCCACCGGCGGGAAGTCCCCGGAATCGTGGTCGAGGGTGACCGCGTGGTCATCGAAGCACTCGCCGTCACGGATCCCGACCTCGCCGCCCTCCTTGGCCCGTGCCCGCCCGATGGCCGCTCCGATCTGGTGCGACGCGTGCTCGCCGTCGGCGCCCGCGGCCTGGCCACGATGGGTGTCGGTCTGAATGTCGCCGCAGTCGACGATCGCATGCGTCAGACCCTGGGCGCGCTCACCGACGAGGCCGAGCGGCGCCTCGCCGTGGTGCTCGAACAGGGGAAGATGGCGATGCTCGCCCAGTTCGATCCGGACCAACGCTCATCGATCCTCGCCAAGATGCTCACCGAGTTCGCCACCTGGCGTGAGGCCTTCCTCGGTCGTCTCGACCCGGCCGTCGAGGGAAGCCATACCACCGAGTTCCTCACCCGCCTCGCCGCGGTGGTCGGACCCGACGGCGCCCTCGAACGGCGCATCGCTGACGCCCTCGATCCCGCCGCCGACGGCTCGGCGCTCAATGCGCTGATGCGGTCGTTCGAAGCACGCTTTGCGGACCTCCACGAACTCATCGTGCGCGAGCAGGGTGTCGCCGCCGGACGCGCCGTCGAAGCCGAACGCGGCACGGCGCAGGGCCTCGACTTCGAAGACGCCATCGAGGGCGTGCTCCGTGGCTGGGCGGGTGGCGCCGGCGGATGCCTCGTGGAGCGGGTGGGGCGCACCCCCGGCGAACTCGGGCCGCAGTCGATGGTCGGCGACTTCGTCGTGGTGCTCCCCGACGGCTTCCGCATCGTCGTCGAGGCGAAGAACCATGCGAGCATCGGGTTGAGCGGACGCGATGGCATCCTCGGAGAGCTCGACCGGGCCATGGCGAATCGCGACGCCGCCGCCGCGGTGTGCATCTCGCGCCGTGACGCCTTTCCCGCCGAGGTGGGCCGCTTCGGCGTCTACGGCAACCGGGTGCTCGTGGTCGACGAGGGCGACGGCCTGCTCACCGCGGTGGCCCTGCAGTGGGCACGCGCCCGGGCGGCGGCCGAGGCCTCAGGACGCAGCCACCACCTCGACGTCACGGTCGTCGCCGACCGGGTCGCCACCATCCGGCGCATGGCCGAGAGCCTGAAGAGCGCCCGCGCCGGTCTCACCGACATCCGCAAGGGCGTCGATGCCCTCCACGAGCGACTGGGCGACCTCCGCAGCGAGATCCTCGCCCAGGTCGCCGACATCGAGAACGAACTCGTCGGCGCCGCCCCGGGCCGGTGAACGCTCGGCAATCCCAGGAATCCTGAAGGGTGGGCCGTAACCTCAGCGGCAGTCCAGCCACGGGTTTGCCCATGCCATCCGACGAACCGACTGCACGCCCATGATCCCGGGGGTCTCCGGCGCCGCCGAGTCGGTCGCCACCGCCAAACTCATCGCGGTGACCCGGATGCGGGACCCCGGACTCGCCGATCACGGGCTGCGCACCGCCCACGTCGCCGCCGCCGTCGCCACCGAACTCGGCCTCACCCCCGACGAGGCCGACCGGGTGTATCTCGGGGCGCTGCTGCACGACATCGGCAAGCTCGGCATCCCCGAAGCGGTGCTGTGGAAGCCCACGGGCCTCGACTCCACCGAGTGGCGGGAGATTCGCAGCCATCCCGAGGAGGGACATCGCCTCGTCGCCGACATCGTCGGTCGCGAGGTCGCCGCCTGCGTGCTCTATCACCACGAGCGCGTCGATGCCGAGGGTTACCCGTTCGGTGTGGATCTGCGCACGCTGCCTCTCGGAGTGCGCATCGTGCAGGTTGCCGACGCCTACGACGCCATGACGTCGGATCGACCGTACGAGGGACCGCTTCCCGTCGCCACCGCCATTGCCGAACTGCGCCGCTGCGCCGGCAGCCAGTTCGATGCCGAGGTCGTCGCCGCACTGGGCCGCCTGCTCGCCACCGGAGTCGTCGCCACCGGGATGGTGGTGCTCGCCTCCCCCGCCAATCACCTTCCTGCGGATCCCTTCGCCGTTCCGATCAGCGCCACCGGCTGATCAGGCGTCGAACACGGCGCGGGCCGCCTGGCCCTCCGAGCACTCGTCGAGCAGCGGGCACCAGCGGCACCACGGACCGGCCGTCCGGATGAATTCGCCCGATGTCGCCCAGGTGGTGCGCAACTCACCGATCACCTTCGCCACCCGGACCGCCGTCGCCTGGACCCCGGCCGTCGTCGGCACCTCGTCGCTGCGCTCGCCGGAACCGACCGATACCGCCTCGACCCGGCCGGGGACCTCGCCGCGATCCATCGTCCACAGCAGCGCGTAGAACGCCAGTTGTGGTGCAGGGTCGCCCAGACCCGCCGTCTTCCAGTCCACGAGGCGGGTGCCGGCGGCGCCGTCGGTGAACACGGCGTCGACCGACCCCCGCAGCAGCACTCCCTCTGCGGGCACGACCTCGAGCGACACCTCCGCCCCGGCGAAGCCTTCGGTCCCCAGCTGCTTGAAGCGCTGATAGAGCTGGCCCACTTCTTCGATGACGGCGGTGAGCTGGCTCGGCTTGAGCCCGAGGGAGCCGAGCTTGGCGTTCATGCCCCCTCCGATCTCCTCGCGACAGGCGGCGGCGATGCCCTCGGGAGGGATCGGGCCGCTCTGGAGATGGCGGGCGAACACCCGATGGGCGAGGCCGCCGACGAACGACACCCGCGACTCGGGTCCGTACACCCCGCGCAGCCGGCCCGCAGCCTGCTCGGGGCACCGCTCGTACGTCACGAAGGTCGTGGCCGACAGCACCACATCGTCGCCGGGGGGGACCTCGGGGAACTCGATCGGGCCGAACATCGTCATATCCGGATGATGGTATCGGTGGACCCCGCACCGCCCGCGGCGCGTGCCCGCGGCGCGTGCCGGTGTCCGTCTTGCCCTCGTACCGCGTACACCGATGAGACCCGATAACGGCGACCCGCCGGTACAATCGCCAGCCCGACTCCCCCGGTAGATCCCCATGCCACGAGCCGTTCGCATTTCGATCATCGCCGCCGGCATCCCCATCGTCCTGCTGGGGTGGATGAGCGTCGTCTTCGCCATGGACCATGCCGCCGATGAGGGTGAGGTGCTGGGACGCGTCACCATCGGCGAGGTGCGGCTCGCCGGCCTGAGCCGTGCCGAGGCCATCGCCGCGGTGAAGTCGGTCGAGGCCGTGCTCGGCTCCGAACCGATCCCGGTGACGATCGAGGGAACCGAATTCACCCTGCTCCCCTCGCAGGTCGGCTTCGACCTCGACGAAGAGGCACTCGTCGACGAAGCCCTGGCTCAGGGACGCGGGGGTGGATTCTTCTCGGAATTGAAGTGGTGGCTCACCAATCTCGTCGGCGGGGACACCCACACCCTGGCGCTGCAGGGCACGTACAACCGCGACGCCCTCCTCGGCCTCCTCCAGCTGTGGGAGTCCGAGGCGATCGACGATCCCCCGCTCGACGGCGGGATCACGATCCAGGGCAACGAGGTCGTTCCGGTGTACCCGAAGGAGGGCACGGGTCTCGACGTCGAGGCCACGGCGGACCTGATCGGGGCAGAGGTGCTCGGTGACCGCCATCCCGTGGTCGCAATCACCGAGTTCCGCAACCCGGCCCTCACCACCGCCGACATCGACCACGCCGTGTCCCGCGCCGAGGAGATGATCAGCCAGACGGTGACGCTCACGAAGATCATCCCCGACATCACCCTCGAGATCCCCCCGGACGTGCTGCGGGAGTCGATCGCCAGCAGGGTGGTGGCCGATGTGAACGGTCGCCCCCGCCTCGACCTCTTCTTCCAGATCGGACCACTGGTGCAGTACCTCAATCCGATTCGGGCCGAGATCGAGACGCCCCCGGTCAACGCCCAGGTCGTGATCCGCCCCGACGACGTGCCCATCATCCTCGAAGGATCGAACGGCGTCCTCGTCGACGACCCGAAGCTGCCCGACGCCGTCCTCAGCGCGGCGACGTCGGTGACGCGGGCCGGTCCCCTGCCGGTGCGCGACGGTGCCGAGCCCGAGCTCACCACCGCCGATGCCGAGGCCCTCGGGATCCGCGAGCTGCTCTACACCGCCACCACCTACTACCTGTGCTGTGGCGACTACAAGAACCTGAACCGCATCAACAACATCCATCGCATCGCCGATGAGGTCAATGGCGCCATCATCATGCCCGGCGAGGATTGGTCGCTCAACGACTACGTCGGCCCCCGAACGGAGGAGGACGGCTACCGGCCGGCGGGCGCCGTGGTGTACGGGGTGGTGTCGTGCTGCGACCACCCGGCGAACATGGGCGGCGGCACCAGCCAGTTCGCCACGACGCTGTACAACGCCGCCTTCTGGGCAGGGCTCGGTGACGTCAGCCATTCGCCCCACTCGATCTACTTCACCCGCTACCCCATGGTGCGCGAGGCCACGCTGGGATGGCCCACCCCCGACGTGGTCATCCGCAACACCCGTTCGCACGCCGTGTACATCAAGACCGAATACACCGACACCTCGATCACGGTGAAGATCTTCGGTGACAGCGAAGGATGGACCGTCGAGAGCACCACATCGGGGCGGTACAACCCGGTCGAGCCCTCGCCCGATGCGATCTACTGGGACGCCGACCCGACCATGACCCCCGATGATCCGCCTCGCGTCACGAGCACCGGGACCGCGGGATTCACCGCCGATACCACCCGGACGATCACCTTCCCCGACGGTACGACCAAGGTGCAGAAGTGGGTGTGGACCTACGATCCGGTTCCGATTCGCCAGTCGTTGCACCCGTGCAAGTTGTACCCGGCGCATCCCGACTACCAGACCCCGTGTCCGGTGAAGGTGCCGGATGTCCGGAACCAGACCGCGGCTGCGGCCGAGGCAGCGATCGAGGGAGCAGGGTTCGCATTCGCCGTGGGCTCGAGTCACCAGGTCACCGCTCCCTGCGGATGCACGACGGGAACCGTCTGGTCCCAGGACCGCGACCCGGGCACATGGCTCCCCCCAGGAACGTTGGTGACCGTTCGCCTTTGGGAGGAGACGCCCTGACGAGGTGTCACGGGCCGCAGCGGCGGCGCGCCCCGGCAACCCGCCGAGGCATCTCGTAGGCCCTCAGCGCTAGAAAACGAAGAACTCGGCGATGGCGGCCTCGGCCGCAGACCGGGCCGAGTCATCCCAGCCGCCGCTGCGCCGCAGGACCACCTGGCTCGACGCGACGAACACGTGGGCGAGTCCGGGCACCGCTTCGAAGAGCCGCTGCGCCAACCGGGCGGGGAACGAGGCGAGATCGGCCACCTCGGCGGCGGAGGCGAACCCGATGCCATCCTGGCCGGTGATGCTGCGGTCGGTGTCGAACACCGCGACCTCTTTAACCACTCCCAGTGATGTCACCGCGATGGGCTTACCCATTCGTCCCTCCTCGAAGTGCAGACTCTAGGTGTCCGGCGACCGGCGACCTGACACCCGACACCTGAGACCGCCGGCGCACGTTCAGGCGCCGATGACGTGGAGTTTGAGAAGGTTCGTCGAGGCCTGCTGGTTGGGCGGGATTCCGGCGACCATCGCCACCCACTCGCCCGGCGCCACGAGCCCCCGTTCGAGCAGGACCTGTTCCGCCTGGGCGATCATCTCGTCGGTGGAGGCGTACCGGGGAAACAGCAGAGGCGTCACCCCCCATACCGCGGCGAGTCGATGCAGCGTCGTCTCGCTCGGGGAGAAGGCGACGATCCGTGAGTTCGGGCGGTACCGCGACACGAGCCGGGCCGTATTGCCGCTCTCGGTGAACGCCACCACCGTCCCCAGGCGCAGGGTGTTGGCCGTGTCCGCTGCCGCCTGGGCGATGGCGGTGGGAAAGGGCAAGTCGTCGGGAAGGAAGGCGGCGGCGACCCTCGCCGGATAGCCGGGCGTACGCTCGGCTTCGGTGCAGATGCCCGCCATCACCTCGATCGTGCGCACCGGGTACTTGCCGATGGCGGTTTCGGCGGAGAGCATCACGGCATCGGACCCGTCGAGCACGGCGTTGGCCACATCGGTGACCTCGGCCCGGGTCGGTCGCGGCGAGGTCGTCATCGACTCCAGCATCTCGGTAGCGGTGATCGATATCCCACCGGCATCGTGGGTGCGGGCGATGATCTCCTTCTGCACCCGCGGCAAGGGCTCGAACCCCAGCTCCACCCCGAGGTCCCCCCGCGCCACCATCGCCCCATCGGCCTCGTCGAGGATGTCGGACAGATTGGCGTAGGCCTCGGCTCGCTCGATCTTGGCGATCACTGGAACGTCCCCGGCCACGGCACGCACCCGCAGGATGTCGGCACCACTCGTCACGAACGAGGCCGCCACCATGTCGATGCCGGCCTCCCTGCCGAATGCCAGGTCCGCCTCGTCCTTGGGCGTGACCGCGGGAAGGCCCATCGCCACACCGGGGAGCGCCACCCCCTTGTGGTCGGCGAGTCGTCCCCCCGTGTGCACGACCGCGACGGCCCCGGTGCCATCGACGTCGCGCACCGTGAGCACCACCATGCCATCGGCGCACAACACCCGGTCGCCGGGGCGCAGACGCATCGTGTCGAGGTGCTGCACGAACACCCTCGAGGCATCACCCTCGCCTTCGCCGGCGACCAGCCGCACCTCGGACCCCTGCACCAGGTCGACGGCACCATTGGGGAAGGTGCCGACGCGGATCCGGGGCCCCTGGATGTCCTGGAGCACCGCCACCACCCGGCCCTGGATGCGCGACGCCTCGCGCACGAGACCGATCATCCGGCGGTGCGACTCGTGGTCGCCATGGCTGAAGTTGAGTCGGGCGACGTCGAGTCCGGCCGCCACCATCGCCCCGATGACGTCCGCGGTGGCACTCGCCGGGCCGAGCGTGGCGATGATCTTCGTCTTGCGGGCCATCGGGCGGCACGATACCGGTCCTCCCTAGGCTCGCATCGTGATCGCCGCCATTCCCTTGCGGGGCTTCGACTCCGCCAAGACCCGCCTCGCCGAGGAACTGTCGCCCGGCGACCGTGCCGCCGTCGCCGCCGCCGTGGCAGGACGCGTGGCAAGGGCCTGCCTGGCGGCCGGCTGGCACGTGGTCGTCGTGTCATCGGCCCCCGATGTGATCGCATGGTGCGACGGCCACCACCTCGACAGGCTCGCCGACCCCGGTGGGGGTCTGAACGGCGCCGCCGCGGCGGGAGCGGCGGCCGCGCCCGGGCCGTGGATGGTGATCCACGGCGACCTTCCCCTCGTCGCCGCCGCCGACCTCGAGGGAGTCGCCGAGGCGATCCGGGAAGGCGCGGTGGTCCTGGCGCCGTCACGTGACGGCGGCACCAACGTGATCGCCGCCGCATCTCCGTTCCGGTTCTCCTATGGCCCGGGATCGTTCGCCCGGCACCTCGCCGCGGCGGCACCTCGCCCCCCGGTCACCCTGATCCGCGCCGGCCTCGCCGTCGAACTCGACACCCCGGCCGATCTGCGAGCCACCCTGCGCCACCCCGAGGGTCGGTGGCTGACCGAGTTCCTATCCTGAGCCCATGAGCACCATCGCCGTACTCGGCACCGGCATCGTCGGCACCGCGGCCGCCTGGGACCTCACCCGCCGCGGCCACGACGTGGTGGTGGGAGACACCCGGCCGCACGCCGTGGCGGCGGCAGCACACATCGCCGGGGCACGCTCGATCTCCCTCGACGTCACCGACGGCACCGCCCTGCGCAATCTGCTCGAAGGGACCGACGCGGTGGTCTCGGCCGTGCCGTACGCCCTCGGCGTCGCCGTGGCCGAAGCGGCCATCGCCACCTCCACCCACTACTTCGACTTCGGGGGCAACCCCACGATCGTGGGACGGCAGCTGCTGCTCGACGATGCCGCCACACGCGCCGGGATCGCGCTGGTGCCCGACTGCGGACTCGCCCCGGGAATGGCCGACGTGCTCGCCGTGGGGGTGGCGGCGGCCCTCGGCGATGGGCCGATCGACGAGGTCCGGCTCCGCGTCGGCGCCCTCCCCCAGGTCCCCACGGGGGCGATGGGCTACCAGTTGGCGTTCAACCCGGCCGGGCTGATCAACGAGTACGCCGAACCGTGCGAGATCATCACCGGCGGCCGCTACGCCACCGTCGAGCCCCTGACCGGGACCGAGGAGGTCGCCTGGCCGATCTGGGGACCCCTCGAGGCGTTTCACACCGCGGGTGGGTCGTCGTCTCTCCCCCGACGGTGGGAGGGACGCGTCGCCGAGCTCGACTACAAGACGCTGCGTTTCCCCGGTCACGGGATCATCTTCCGGGCCATGCTCGAGGCCGGGCTCTTCGACGAGAGCCCACAGCCCGGGAGCGGCGTGGCCCCGCGCACCGTGCTGCTCGAGGCGCTCGCCGGACACCTCCCCTCGGGGGCGCCCGATCTCGTGCTCGTTCGGGTCTGGGGCACCGCTCGGCGCGACGGGACCACCGTCGCCGTCGGTTACCAGGTGGAGGATCGACACGACGGCCGATTCTCCGCCCTCGCCCGGACCACCGCGTTTCCCGCCACCGCCCTGGCCCATCTCGTCGTCACCGGGGCGGTGGCCACCCGCGGTGCGTGCACCATGGACGGCGCCCTCGAAGCGGACGAGATGATCGCCGCGCTCGACGGGACCGGCATCATCTTCACGCCGTATGCGCCGCACCCGTCCCGGTAGCATGAACGCCAGGGAAGGAGCGCTCGTGGAGAACGCGGTCAGCGTCATCACCGGCGGCACCGGTGGTCTCGGCCGGGAGGTGGCGCAGCGGTTTGCCGATCGCGGCCACCGTCTCGCCATCACCTATCTCGTTCCGAGCGAGGCCGACGAGGTCGAAGAACGCCTCGGTCTCCCCGAAGATCGACTGCTCCTCAAGCGGGTCGACTGCACGGACAGCGAGGCGGTGGGGTCGTTCATCAAGGAGACCGCGACCCGCTTCGGAGGCATCAATGTCCTCGCCTGCCTGATCGGCGGGTGGGCAGGGGGACGCGACGTCCAGGAGACCGACGACGTGCGCTTCGATCGCATGATCGACCTGAACCTGCGCAGCACCTTCAATGCCTGTCGCGCCGCCTTGCCCTACCTGCGTGATGCCGAATGGGGGCGGATCATCATGATCGGCAGCCGGGCGGCCGTGGAGCCTCCCGGTGGTCAGGCGATGTACAACGTCGCCAAGGCCGGGGTGATCGCCCTGGCCCGCACCATCGCCGAGGAGGTCAATGACACGGAGGTCACCGCCAATGTGGTGCTCCCCTCACTCATCGACACCCCCGCCTTCCGCGAGGTGGTGCCCTTCGCCAACTACGTCGACTGGCCGACCCCCCAGCAGATCGCCGCGGTCATCGACTTCCTCGGATCGCCGGATTCGGGGGTGATCAACGGCGCCGCCATCCCCGTGTACGGGAAGGCCTGATCGGTAAAGCGCTCGGTCGCGGCGAACCGGCCGCTGCGACGAAACGGCCTGTGGGGTCCGCCTTCCGCAGCGGACCCGATGTGTCGTAGCCCCGACCAGATTCGAACTGGCGTTACTGGCTTGAGAGGCCAGCGTCCTAGGCCGCTAGACGACGGGGCCGAGGGCGGTCAAGACCGCCTTCGCTCGGGGGGAAGGATTCGAACCCTCAATGACGGGACCAGAACCCGCAGTGTTGCCATTACACCACCCCCGAAGGGCCGCTGAATCGTAGCGAGGCACTCCGGATGGGCAATCCGGCACCTCATCCGCCGATGCGGACCGTGGCGGCGGCGATGCGATCGAGGGTGCGCGCTCGACCCAGGGCGGCAAGCGACTCGAAGAGCGGCGGACTCACCGCCGAGCCCGTGACCGCCACCCGGATCGGCTGAAGACCCTTCCCCGCGGTCAGGCCGTAAGCGGCGAGCATCCCCCGCAACGCCTCCTCGATGGCGGCCACGGTCCATGAGGCGAGCGGGGCCAGGGCGGCGGCGGCCCCCTCCAGGGCGACCCGGGCCTCGGCGGTGGCCATCACCTTGTCCCATGAGGCCGCCTCGTACTCGAGATCGCCCTCGAGCAGGAACCGCACCTGCGGGGTGACATCGGTGAGGCGCTTCGCCCGCTCCTGGACGAGCGGAGCCACCGCGGCGATGGCGGCGTGCTCGCCGGGCGTGAGCGGTCGGCCGAGGTCGTGCTCGACGAGGGGCAGCGTCGCCTCGGCGAACACCTCCGGCGCCATCGCACGGAGGTAGTGGCCGTTCATCCACTCGAGTTTGGCGACATCGAACACCGCCGGATTCCGGGACACGGCGCCGAGGTCGAACCGTTCGATCATCGTCGCCAGCGGGACGATCTCCTCGTCGTCGCCCGGCGACCACCCGAGGATCGCCAGGAAGTTCAGCATGGCCATGGGCAGGATTCCGGCATCGCGGTAGGCCCGCAGCGCGGTGTCACCATGACGCTTCGACAGCTTCTTCCCGTCGGGTCCGTTGAGCAACGAGAGGTGGGCGTAGGCAGGGCGGGGACCGCCCATGGCGTCGGTGATGAGGATGTGTTTCGGCGTCGAGGGAAGGATGTCCTCGCCGCGGATCACATGGGTGATGCCGTAGTCGACATCGTCCACCGTCGAGGCGAGGTGGTAGGTGGGCGACCCGTCGCTGCGCAGCATCACGAAGTCGTCGACGTTGTCGTGGTTGAAGGTGATCTCGCCCCGGACCACATCGACGAACCGGGTCTCGCCGGGCCGGGGCACGGCGAGGCGCACCGGAGGAGGATCTCCCGCGGCGACGCGCGCCGCAGCCTCGGCGGCGGAGAGCCGGTGGCGCCCGTCGTATACGGGCGACTCGCCGGCGGCTTCGGCTGCGACCCGCAGCGCCTCGAGCTGCTCGGGGGTGGCGCCGTCGTAGTACGCCGCTCCGGCAGCGACCATCGCCTCGGCCACCGCGCGATAGCGGTCGAACCGGTGGCTCTGGCGGTACGACCCATGGGGACCGCCGATCTCGATGCCCTCGTCCCAGTCCATCCCCAGCCAGTTGAGGCTGTCGAGGATGTCGGCCTGGAACTCGGGCGTGTTGCGCTCGGTGTCGGTGTCGTCGGAGCGCAGCACGAAGACCCCGCCGTGGTGGCGGGCGAACAGCCAGTTGTAGAGGGCGGTGCGGCCGCCGCCGACGTGGAGGTATCCCGTCGGCGATGGAGCGAACCGCACCCGAACCGTCATGACCCCGCCACCACCGGGTTGAGCAGGCTCCCGATCCGTTCGATCTCGACTTCGACCCGGTCTCCCGGGCGGATCGGACCCACCCCCGCCGGGGTGCCGGTGAGCACCACGTCGCCGGGGAGGAGCGTCATCACCCGGGTGATGAAGGCGAAGATCTCGGCGACCCCGAACACCATGTCCTCGGTCGAGGCGTCCTGGCGGAGTTCGCCGTTCACCGAGCAGGTGATGCGCAGCCCGAGCGGGTCGATCTCGGTCTCGATGCCGGGGCCGAGCGGGCAGAAGGTGTCGAACCCCTTGGCGCGGGTCCACTGGCCGTCCTTCTTCTGCAGGTCACGGGCGCTCACGTCATTGGCTGCGGTGTAGCCGAGGATGTACCCGGAGGCATCCTCGGCGGCGACACGGCGCGCCACCCTGCCGACGACGATCGCCAGTTCCGCTTCGTGGTGCACCTCGTGTGCCTCCGCGGGGAGCACGATCGCCGCCCCGGGGCCGATCACCGCGGTCGCCGGCTTGAGGAAGATGACCGGCTCCTCGGGCACCTTCTCCCCGCGCTCGATGGCGTGATCGACATAGTTGCGTCCCACGCACACCACCTTCGTGGGAAACACCGGTGCGAGCAGGTGGACGTCGTCGAACCCGAGCACGGTCTCCGTGGGCTCCCACGCCACGAAGGGCGTGCCCTGGTGAACACGGATCCCCTCCGGCTCCACGACGCCGTAGGCGATCTCGTCGCCGGCGATGCGGACCCGAACGATCTTCACGCCGACAACCGCGACGCGGGCAGGACGAGCCGGTGGGCCGGGATCGCCTCCACCAGGGCGCGCAGCCGGGCGTGGTCGTGGGCGACTCCGGCGAGCCGGCTCGCCGCGGCATCGTCGAGGGCGAGCAGGGTGATCGCAGCATCGACATCGGCGGGCACCGGTGCTCGGCCGAGGGCGGCCGCCCGCGCCCCCATGACCGCGGCCACGGCGGCGGTGACATCGGCGCGGCGCTCGGTCCCTCCGGGGAGGTCCCGGTCCCGCAGCAGGCGCAAGGCGTATCCGGTGTCCGGCCCGGGCGTGCCGAAGCCGACGCCGTAGGGAACCTCCCCCGGGGTGCGGAGATCACCGGGACGATCGGGACGCCACCGCCCCGGTGCCGGGGGATGTGGGGTGTGGCGAGGAAGGTCCTCGATGCCCAGGGGGATGTTCGGTTGCTGGCCCACGATGCCTCCTAGAGCAGGCGCGAACAGGTCACGGGGTGAGCCTATCGGTGCTCACTCCTCGACAAACCGCAACCAGGATCGGTACTGCGGCAGCTCGCCGCGCGCCGC
>JACRIT010000009.1 GCA_016215655.1 Acidimicrobiia bacterium | reverse complement strand
GGCATTCACGTCGAGGTCGGCCACCGGGACCCGGCGCAGCGCGGCGCGCAGCAACAAGGTGCGTCGCGCGAGGTCCGGGGGCGGGATCGCCAGGCTGCGAGGAAGCAGCGGGGAACCCGCCACCGCGGGGTCGATGGCCCCTTCCGACGAGGCACCGAGCACGCAGGCAGTGCGTGGCCTGGGCGGCGACGGCGTCGAGGAACCAGCGGAGGATGGCTGCGGCCTGGGTGCGGAACAGTCCATCGGCACCGGCGACCGCATCGAGGCGGTCGACGAATATCACCACGGGGGTCGCCGTGGTCTTCACCGCGGCGCTGAGGACATCGATGAGGCGTTCCGGCTTGAACACGAGATCGACGCTCACCTCGGTCACGGTGGCCCCGGCGCGGGCCGCCGCTGCTGCCACGAGTTCGGACTTCCCGCACCCCGGTGGCCCTGTGAGCACCACCCCGGCCACCCGCGGCAGGCCCCATGCCTCGGGGAGGGCGTCGGCACCGGTGAGCAGCCGGATCCATCCGGTGAGCATGTCGAGTTCGGCGTCGAGTCCGGCGATGAGCGCCTCGGCCGTCGTCGGACCGTCACCGGGAACGACACCCGGCTCGTGGGTGACGAGGGCGGTGACACCGCGTTTGCCCGACGCTTCGAGCAGCGTGGTGCCGCCGACCACGGCGGCGCCGTCGGGACTCACCGCGATGACGGTGATGTCGGCCGCGGGCGTCCCTTCCGTCGGCGCGATGCTCACGATGTCGCCCGCAGTCACCACCCGGCCGTGGAGCGCCCGGGCGAGGTGACGGGCATCGCCGGGCAGGGCGTCACCGGCGATGGTGACCAGGTGCGCCGGCGGGAGGTTCACCCGGACCACTTCGATGGACGTCCCGGCGGCGACCCCGGCGTTGCGGATCGCCTCCGGCCCCGCCTCGAGGTCCGCCGGGCTGCGCATCGTCCCGGGGCGGACCAGAGCGTGGGTGCGGCCGATGCGCACGATGCCGCCCCCGGGAAGGCCCATGGCGGCGAGCAGGGCGCCGTCGGCGCGGGCGACGTCGTCGGAGCCGAGGCGCAGGGTCAGTCGCATCGGGTGTCGAGGGTAGCCCTGCCTGGTCGCGCTACCGTCCCGCCGTGACCCTGGCACCGCCAACCATCGACGATCTGCGCCGCGCCGGAGCGATCCTGGCCGGGGTGGCGGTGCGCACCCCATTGCTCACCTCGCCGGCGCTGTCGCGACGCTGCGGACGCACGGTGTACGTCAAGCCGGAGATGCTCCAGGTCACCGGATCGTTCAAGTTCCGCGGGGCATTCCACTTCGTGTCACGCATCCCCGAGGACGTTCGAGGCCGCGGGGTGGTCGCCTACTCGTCGGGGAACCACGCCCAGGGGGTGGCCGCCGCCGCGGCGCGGTTCCACGTGCCTGCGACGATCGTGATGCCGGCGGACGCTCCCGCCACGAAGATCGCTCGGACCCGGGCATACGGCGCCACCGTCGTCGCCTATGACCGCAACACGGAGAGCCGGGAGGAGATCGCGGCGTCGATCGCCGCCGACACCGGCGCCACCATCCAGCCGCCGTACGACCATCCGTGGACCATCGCCGGCCAGGGCACGGTCGGTCTCGAGATCGCCGCCGACTGGCCGGCCGGCGAGGACGCCCCGATCGTGCTCGTCCCGTGCAGCGGTGGCGGACTCGCCGCCGGCATCTCCCTCGCCCTCGAAGCCGATCTCCCCGGTGCCGCCGTCCACCTCGTGGAGCCGGTGGGCTTCGACGACCACGCCCGATCGCTGGCTTCGGGTCGTCGCGTCGCCACCGATCGCACCAGCGGATCGATCTGCGACGCCCTGCTCAATGCCATGCCCGGCGAGATCACCTTCGAGGTGAACCGACGCCTGGCCTGCGGAGCCCATGCTGTCTCCGATGATGTGGTGCGGGGGGCCATCGGCGTGGTGTTCGACGACCTCCGCCTCGTGGTGGAGCCGGGGGGAGCGGTCGGCATGGCGGCATTGCTCGAAGGCCAGGTCCCCGGCACGGGACCGGTGGTGGTCGTGCTCTCCGGAGGGAACATCGATCCGGGGTTGTTGATGGAGTGCATCTGAGTCCTCGGTCTTCAGTCCTCGGCCAGGGCGATCATCGGGCTGATGACTCTGATGACTGATGACTGACGACTGACCCTCACACGGCGATCCGCGTCAGCGCCGCGATGGGCCTCGCCGGCAATGCCAGCGGCGCCGAGGCATCGTCGAGTCTGACCTCGGCGGTCTGCAACCACCGCCACACCAGGTGGGCCTCGTCGGCATCGACGGTGGTGCGGGCGACCTCTTCGATGGGGCCGTCGGCGGGATGGGGGAGCAGCGGGGGCTGGCCACCCGGTGGCCAGGCGGTCACGAGACGGCCCCGGTCGATGAGGGCACCACCGTCGGCCCCTTGCACCCGCAGCGCCCCCGCCTCCTGCATCGCCCGCCACGACCGGCGATGCTCGAGCGCCGCGACCAGGGCGCGGTGCCGGTCGCGTATCCATCCCGCCTCTTCGAAGCGCTGGGCGCGGGCCAACGCGCCGATCCGAGCCTCGAGAGGCGCCAGCAGCAGCGAGGGATCCTGCTCGACGCCGGCAACGATGCGCTCCACCACCGGGGCGTACTCCTCCTCGCGCAGCGTCCCATCGCAGGGACACAAGGCCGCTCCGAGCTGGGCAAAGGAGCATGGAGCCGAACGCGACCCCGGGGGGTGGGTGCAGCGGCGCACCGGCACTGCATCCCAGATCGCCTCTAACACGGTGCGGGCCGTTGCCATGGAGCGGAAGGGGCCGAGGTGGAGCAGTGCGCCCGGGGCGAGGGTTCGGGCCAGGGAGAGCCGGGGGAAGCGCTCACCGGTGAGCCGCACGTAATGGGGTGAGCGGGGCGGCTTGGAGCGACGGTTGTGACGCGGGCGGTGGGCGGCGATGAGCCGCAGCTCGGTGACCTCGGCTTCGAGTTCGGTCTGGCACACCCGGTGGTCGATGGCGGCGAGCTCGCGCAGCATCTGCTCGATCGATCGTCGGGTGTCGCCGTAGAAGTACGACCGGACGCGGGAGCGGAGATCCTTTGCCTTGCCGATGTAGAAGACGTCGCCGCGGCGATCGAGAAAGAGATAGACCCCCGGCCGCCGGGGGAGAGCGTCGGCCAGGGTGATCTTCCGGTAGTCGGCGCGGCCCCGAGCCGAGGGCAGGGCCACCAGGTCGTCGAGGTGCGTCACCCCGATGGATCCGGCGCGCTCGAGGAGCCCCCAGAAGACATGGGCCGTGGCGGTGGCATCCTCGAGGGCGCGGTGCACCGGCGTGGTGGGGGAGCGGAAGTGGGCGGCAAGCGTCCCCAGCCGGTAGTCCCGGGTCTCCGCAGCGAGGAGTCGGCGGGCCAGGCGGAGGGTGTCGATGGAGCGGTTGGGGAGACGCTCGTAGCCATTGGCCACCGCGGCGGCGTTGAGATACCCGAGGTCGTAGCGCACGTTGTGGCCCACGATCACGGCGTCCCCGATGAACTCGATGAGCGTGGGGATCGCCTCGGCCACCGGCGGCGCCCCAATGAGCATGGCGTGGGTGATCCCGGTGAGGATCGTGATGAATGGCGGGATGGGGAGGCCTGGATCGACCAATGTGTGAAAGGTCCGCTCCACCTCGCCCCCCACATACCGGATCGCACCGATCTCGGTGATGCCGAGGTCGGCGGCCACTCCACCGGTGGTCTCGATGTCGAGGACACAAAACGGCACCTGGGACAGATGCGCCCCCATGTCGTCGAAGGTGCGCTGGGTGGGGAGAGGCACGGGCTGAGGGTAGTCGAACAGGTGTTCGGTACAAGGAAGTCTTCAGTCTTCAGTCTTCAGTCATCAGCCAGACTGAGGACTGGAGACTGATGACGGAAGACTCGACGATCGGAGACCCGACATGACTCATCGCCGCGCAGCTCACGTCGAGTGGAAGTCGGCTGGGGCCGATCATTTCACCGGTGAGGTGTCATTTGGACCACTCCACGCGCCCGTCGATGGGTCCGACCTCAATGTGCTCGGGGTGCGGTTCGCCCCGGGTGCTCGCAGCGACTGGCATTCCCATCCCGGTGGCCAGGTGCTCTACGTGGTGGAAGGCACGGCGCGGGTCCAGGCCGAGGGTGAGGAGGTGGTGATTGCCGGACCGGGCGACGCCGTTCACGCCGCCGACGGTGTGGTCCACTGGCACGGCGCCGGTCCCGATGCCCCGATGGTGCACCTCTCGATCACCCACGCCGCCACCGAGTGGCTGCCAAGGAAGGTGACCGACGAGGAGTATCAGGGGCGCTGAGGGGCAAGAGGCGAAAGGCGAAACGCGAAAGGCGAAAGGCGAAGGCGAAAGCAGCTCTTCGCTTTTCGCCCTTCGCCTCTGACGAATTGCGAATTGCGGGCTGTTGGCTGTTGGCTGTCAGCTGTGAGCTGCGGCAGCCCTCTGCCGCACCGCTTCGAACAGCAGGATCCCGGCCGCCATGGCCGCGTTGAGACTGTCCACCGACCCCGGCATGGGGATCACCACGGCCTGGTCGGCAGCCTCGAGCCAGACGGCGGTGAGGCCGTACTGCTCGCTGCCGATGACGAGCGCCACCGGTCCGGTCATGTCTGCGGCGAAGTGGGCGACGGGGCCGGCGGGGGTGGCGGCGAGCAGGCGCACTCCGGAGGCGCGGAGGTGGGTAATGACCACGGCGGAGCTGGCAATCGCCAGGGGCACGGTGAACAGCGTGCCCAGTGAGGCTCGCACCACATTCGGGTTGAAGGGGTCGGTGGTGGGGTCGGCCACGATCACCCCGGTGGCCCCGGCGGCATCGGCGGTGCGCAGCATCGTGCCGAGATTGCCGGGCTTCTCGATGCCTTCGGCGACGAGGAGCAGCGGTATGCCGGTGAGCGGGATCCGGTCGAGTCCGGTGGCGAAACGCTCGGCCACGGCGAGCAGCCCCTCGGGGCGGTCCCGATAGGAGGCCTTGCGAAAGGCCGCCGCGGAGACCTCGAGGACTTCGGTTCCCGTGGCCCGAATCCGGTCGGCGAGGGCGGGTTCGTTCTCCCCGAGATAGAGGTCCGGGCACACGAGGAGCGTCTCGATGCGGATCCCGGCATCGCTGGCGCGGGTGAGTTCGCGGTAGCCCTCGACGACGAACCGTCCGGTGGCGTCGCGCTCGGTTCGATCTCGCAGGCGCACCACCGCCTTGATGCGAGGGTTGGTCGGACTGGCGATCGGATCGGTCACCAGCCGCTTCCCCCCGACGAGCCGCCACCACCGGAGAATCCGCCACCACCGGAGAACCCGCCGAACCCGCCACCGCCGGACGAACCCCACGACGAACCACCCGACGAACCCGAGCCGAATCCGCCGCCGCCGCCGAAGCCACCCCACCACGAGGCCCGGTCGCCACCCCACGACGAGTCGCGATACACCGGCTCCCACCCCAGGGATCCCTGCGAGCCCCGGGTGATCACCCAGTGGTAGTAGAAGAAGGTGAACGGATCGAAGGAGCCATACGTGGCGGGGATGTCGTCGCCCGACCAGCTGTCCTTGCGCCGTGCGGTGCCCTCGTGAGCCAGCTCCGGGGCGAAGCGATCGGCGTCGTCGATCTCCGAGCGGGCCAGTGCCTGGCGCTGTGCCGCATAGGCGAGGGCGAACGCCCGCGGCCCGCGAGCATCCGATGCCCCGAAGGCGGCGGCGATGTCGGCGTACGACCCATGGAGTCCGAGCGCCTCGAGGGCGGCGCGAGCCTCCAGCCAGCGATCGACGGCGCGGCTCGGTTCGAGGGAGACGGCGAGCACTCCGGCGACCGAACGACGGGCGTCACTCGTGATGCCGTGGCGCGACAGCTCTTCCAGGATGCTCCGGTACACCTCGACGCCGTCATCGCGGCGGCGGAGGAGGGCGGTGGCGATGGCGATGGGAAGGCCGAGGGCATCGGCGGTCGCCCGCATGCGCCGCACCTCGTCGGGATCGCGCAGACCCGCCAGGGCGTACTCGACAGCCTCGGCGGGTTGGGCGCCGTCATTGCGGCGGGCCTGATACGTGTCGAGGAACTGCTCGATGTTGTCTTCGTCGCGGTTCATGAGGAGCAGCGCGGCGATGGCGTCGACATCGAGCCCGTCGCGGGTGAGGGCATCGCCCTCGACGCGGAGGTCGTCCCGAAGTGACTCGTACCGGGTGGCGGCGAGCTCGACGTCGTCGTCGAGGTCGGCGAGCGCCGCAGCCACCGCGGGGCGGGTCGTCGAGGCGGGGAGACGCTTGTAGAGACCGGTGAGTCGCTCGGTCTTGTCGAGAGCCGTGTGGAAGGCGGCGTCGAGTTCGGTGATCGAGGCGGTGAGCGGGGCCGCGGCGACGAGGGCAGGCTCGGCGGTGATGAGTCGCGACCCGAGATCGGTCGGTGCCGCCGATCCGAGGCTGGTCTCGGTGAGTCGGTCGGCGAGCTGTTCGGCCGTGCGGCGCCTTGCCTCGGCGACCCGGTGGGGTCGCAGGGCCGCAGCGAGGGTCTCCAGTTCGTCGAGCCGGACGGCGAATCGCGCCTCGTCGTTGGGGCCAAGGGCGAGGGCATCGCCTACTGCCGCCTGGACGGCCTCCTCGAGCATCGTGCGCTCCTGCGAGACCTTGAGCTCCAGCGGCTCGGCGGCGTCGGCGATGAGTCGCTCCCGATCGACGATGTCGATGGCTCCCCAGCGCCACAGGGCCTGCAGGGCCTCGTCGTCGGAGGGGGTCGTGCCCTTGTCGAGTTGGCGCAGGACCACCAGGGCGCGCCGTGTCTCGGTGTCGAGGCGCTTGGCCGGGGGCTTCTCGGAGTACTCGGTGAGGGCGGGCACCTCGGCGCCCGAGACGTCGAGGGTGGCGAGGGCGTCGTCGACCCTTGCCTTGCGTGCGGCGGCAATGGTCTGGCGACGGCGACGGCGGTCCCGCACCACGACGAGTGATCCCGCACCGACCATGACTCCGCCGATCACCACCCGGGCCAAGCCGCCCCCGAAGCTGGGAGCGTCCTCGTCGTCGCCCTGCGAGCCACCTCCGGACACGTTGAGGTCGAGAGCGGTCAGGACGGCGGCGACTCCGCCGGCGTAGTTGCCGTTGGCGAAGTACGGGTTGCCCGCGGCTGCGACCGCATCGAGTCCGGAGAGCTCCAATCCCGAACCGGTCACGATCTCGGTGCGGCGTTCGGCGAGCGCCACCAGGACCACGATGCCGTCGTTGCGGGTGGCATCACCGACGCCCCAGGTGTCGCCGAGTTCTTCGGCGAAGGTCTGCGGGTCCAGGTCGCCCGAGGAGGCGACCACGACGATGGCGATCTCGTGACCGTGGGCGGTGACGAACCGGCCGGCGGCATCCTCCAATGCGGTGTCGTCGCCGAGGACCCCGGCGGCGTCGGTCACCCAGCCATCGCACGCGATGCCGCGGTAGGGAGGACACGTGGCGGTCTGCGCCGCCGCCGGAGCGGCGACGAGGACGGCGGCGGCGATGAGGGCGAGCAGCGGGATGGGGCGGTGCATCCCGTGATGATCACACGGCGGCGTCAACCCGCAAACCGGGCAGGCCGGTTTCCGCTGCTACGACGACAGGTCGAGGGCGAACGGCGCGGAGCCGTCCCGCCACTCGGTGAGGTCGCCTCCGTAGCCGGGGTCGTACTTGGCGAACACCGCTTCACGGGCGATGCGCTGCTCGGCGGCGCCACGCACCCGGCGGCCGGTGACCGGGTAGTCGGTGCGAGCGATGCGAAACGACGCCTTCGGCTCGGCGATGAGGTTGCGACACCAGTCGCTGCGTCCCCCCGCACCGGAGAGCAGGTAGATGGTGTCGTCGACCGCGGCGAACCAGATCTCGACGGTGTGGGGGTTTCCCGAACGCCGCCCGGTGGTGGTGAGGTAGCCAACGTCGGCAGCGGCGTGCAGGGGCTTCATCGCAGACGCTCACCGGCCTCGATGGCGACCGGGAGGTGGTTGTCCCGTGGGGCCAGCGGGCATGACCACACATCGGCGTAGGCGCAGGATGGGTGGTAGGAGAAGTTGAAGTCGAGGATCACCTCGCCATGGTCACCGCCCAGGTCGGCACCTTTGGCGGTGTCCAGGAGGTATCTGCCGCCGGCGTACGTGGCCTGGCCGTTGGTTCGATCGCGGAAGGGGAGGAAGACTCCTCCGGCATAGTCATCGAGCCAGTACAAAGTGAGGGAGCACCGGGTGCCGCGATATGCGAAGTCCACGGCACCGAACGCATGTGCCGCCGTGGGAGCCCCGGTGTTGTGGGCGATCTGCAGGGATGAGGTTGGAACGGGTCGCACGGTGGCGAAGGTGCGCGCCTCGGGGTCGTACGGGTAGAACTCGAGGGCGGGCATCTCGGTGCCCGCCATGAATGGGCTTTGCGGGTGGTGGCGCATCAGTTCCCGGCGACTCGCTACCCAGGCGTCCCAGCCGGAGCGAGCCGGGAGTCGGCGCACGTCGTGGTATAGGTCCGCGATCGACCGGCGCCAGTGCCAGAGCGACATCGGCGCCGCGGGTGCGGTGGCGGCGATTCGGGTCACCTCGTCGCCGCCACCGCCTTTCCCGCGTGATCCAGCCACCGCGGCGCCGCTAGCCAAGGAACCCGTTGTCGGCCAGCCACTCGGTGGCGAGGGCGTCGGCGTCCTCGGCATCGATCCCATAGCGCTTGTTCAACTCCGAAAGCGCTGCGGTGGTGAGCTTGGCGGACACGGAGTCGAGCAGGTCGACGAACTCGTTGCCATAGGCCGCGACGATCTCGTCGGTGGTCACCGGCACGACGTTCTCCGCCGGCTGCAGGCCCATGTCGTCCTCGAGCAGGACAAAGCCCTTGGCAGCGATGACGCCATCCGAGGTGAACAGCAGAGCGACGTCGATCTCGCCGCCTTCAAGGGCGGCGACCGTGAGCGGGCCGCCGACATCGAGCGGCGAGAACGAGGCGAACTCGAGCCCATAGACCTGTTCGAGGCCGAGGAGGCAGAGCTCACGCTGGGGGCACTCCGGCGGGCCGCCAAAGGCGAGGGTGCCGTTGTGCGCCGCCAGGTCGCTGACCTTCGACAGGCCGAGGGAGGCGGCAGTCGCGCCCGTCACGACGATGCCGTTCTTGTCCTGGGCTGGGGCGTAGTCGAGGGCGAGGAGCCCGTCGGCTGAGATGGCCGCAACCATCGCCGCGTAGGTCTCGTCCTCATCGGGCACCGGGACCCCGCCGCGGTGGGTCAACAGGCTCCCCGTGTACTCGGGCAGGAGGTCGATGTCGCCGTCGACGAGGGCCGGATAGACGAGTTCGCGCGATCCGAGGTTGAAGGTCCGGCTCACCGGGTAGCCATTCGCCTCGAGGACCTGGGCGTAGATCTCGGCCAGGATCAGGGACTCACCGAAGTTGAATGAGCCGACCGTGATCGTCGGGCCTTCCTTGGTGCCGCCTCCCGAAGCGTCGTCGCCACAGGCGCTCGCCACGAGCGCCAGGACCACGAGCATCGCCCCGACGGCCCCGCTGCGGATTCGATCCCGCATGGGTCACTCCTCTCGATGGATGGGTTTCACGGCGCGACTCCACTGCGCCCTCGCCGGGTCAACCATCACATCGCCGGCGATGTTCCCGCCTTTCCGGGTCGGCGTGATCCCCTTGGGCACCACCCGGCGCTCGAGACGGGAGAACCCGATGTCGGTGGCCACGGCCAGGAGCGCGACCAGGATCGCGCCGGCGGCGATCTGCACCGAGTCGCGCACGGCAAAGCCGTCGATGATGAACCGTCCCAGGCCCCCGTAGGCGACGAGGGCACCGAGGGGAGCGGTGGCGACGATCTGCACCGCGGTCACCCTGATCCCGTACATGATGACGGCCGCCGCCATCGGCAACTCGATGGTGGTGAGGACGCGCCGCCCATCGATCCCCATTCCCCGGGCGGCTTCGACCGTGTCGGGATCGACCCCCCGTATCCCGGCGTGGGTGTTGATGAACACCGGGGGGGCGGCGAGGGCGAAGAGCGCCACGAACGTCGGCAGGAAGCCCAGACCCGAGTCGATGACGGGGAGGGCGTCGGCGAGACGGATCGTGATCGGCAGGGCGAGGGCGACGATGCCGAAGGAGGGAAGGGCGCGGCCGACGTTCACCATCGACGTGACCAGCATGCCGCCCCGGCCGGTGTGGCCGAACCAGGCTCCCAGAGGCAGTGCCACTGCCACCGCGGCGAGGAGCGCCGCTCCCGAAACCGTGACGTGCTCCCAGATGCGCATCAGGTAGCCGGTGTCGCCATCCCACGACGATGCAAACCACGCCGCCAGGTCGCCGAGGAACTCGATCATGTCGCCGACCTTCGCCGCGACCACGGGGTGAGCACGCGTTCGATGCCGACGAGGGCGGCATCGAGGATCATCGCCAGCATCACCGACAGTGCGGTGCCGAGCACGATCTCGGTGTCGAAGAACCGATTCAGGCCGCGCAAGATGAAGAAGCCGACGCCACCCAGACCGATGAGGGCGGTCACGGTGACCAGGCCCACGGTGGTGACCGCGGCGAGGCGGACCCCGGCAACGATGACGGGCAGGGCGAGGGGGAGTTCGATCTCCCACAGCATGCGCCGCGGGCTGTAGCCCATGCCGCGGGCGGCTTCGGTCACGGCCGGGTCGATTCCCTGGATCCCGGTGACGATGCTGCGGATCAGGATGAGCAGGGTGTAGGAGACGAGGCCGATCTCGGCGGTCAAGGTGGTGAATCCGGTGATCGGCACCAGGAAGGCGAAGAGGGCGAGCGAGGGGATCGTGTAGAGCACGCCGGCCGTCCACGTGATCGGTGGCAGGGCCCGCGGGACTCTGAGGCCCGCCAACGCGAGCACGAGGGCGATGATCAGGCCGATGCCGAGGGCGATGGCGGTGAGCGCGAGGTGTTCGCCGATCCGATCGCGGATCTCGTCGAGGTGGTCGACGATCCAACCCCAGTCGATGAACGGGCGGGCGATCATCCGATCACCTGGCGGCTGATGGCGTCGACGGTGAGCATCCCGAGGTACCGCTCACCGTCGAAGACCGGCGCCACCAGGGTGCGGCCGGTGATGGCGGTATCGAGGGCATCGCGCAGGGTGTCGGCTCCCTGCAGCCTGACCTCGAATGGCCGCAGTGCCACCCCACCCGCGCCGGAGGGCGCCTCGCTTCCCCAGGCCCATCCCAGGAGGTCGCTGCCGGACACGACGCCGAACCAGTCCACTCCATAGCGCCGCATGGCTTCGGCCACCTCGGCGGCACCGGCGCCGGGCGCCACCACCGGGCCCGCTTCGAGGGGGACCTCCGCAATGCGGATGAGCGACAGGCGCTTGATGCCGCGGTCCGCCCCGAGGAAGTCCTCGACGAAGGCATTGGCGGGAGCGCGCAGCAGCTCGCCGGGAGGGGCGTACTGCTCGAGCACCCCTCCGATGTTCAGGATCGCCACCCGATCGGCGACCTTGATCGCCTCATCGATGTCGTGGGTGACGAGGACGATGGTCTTGTGCAGCCGGCGCTGCAGTGCCAGCAGTTCGTCCTGGAGGCGCGACCGCAGGATCGGGTCGACGGCACCGAACGGCTCGTCCATGAGCAGCACCGGGGGATCGGCGGCGAGGGCTCGGGCGACGCCGACGCGTTGACGCTGACCACCGGAGAGCTCGGCGGGGTAGCGGGTGCCGATCGCGGGGTCCAGGCCCATCAGCTCGACGAGCTCGCCGATCCGCCTGGCGATGGTGCCACGCTCCCACCCCAGCATCCGGGGGACGGTGGCGATGTTCTCGGCGATGGTCCGGTGGGGGAAGAGGCCGGTGTGCTGGATCACGTAGCCGATGCCGCGGCGCAACTCCGGGCCGGGCACCGAACCGATGTCGCGTCCGGCGACGCGGATCGTGCCCCGGCTGGGCTCGATCAGCCGATTGATCATCTTCAGGGTGGTCGTCTTGCCGCACCCGGAGGGGCCGACGAGTGCCACGATCTCGCCGGTGGTCACGACCAGGTCGAGCGAGGTGACGGCAGGCGCCGCCGCCCCGGGGTAGGTCTTGCCCACCGCGTCCAGCTCGATCATCGAGTCCGGGTTCACCGCGGCGAGCCTAGGAGAGTGGCGACCCGACGGGCCTGGCTCAGGCGCCGACGGTGATGCCGACGGCCGAGGCGAGGAGCCGAGCCCGGTCGGTCCGTTCCCAGGTGAAGAATCCGGAGGGCTTGTCGGCCCCCCGGCCAAAGTGGCCGTGGCAGGCGGTGGGCTGGTAGATGGGCCGCCGCAGTTCGAGGGTTTCGATGAGCGCCGCCGGGGTGAGTCGCCCGAACACCTCGCGCACCGCGTCTTCGATCACCGACTCGGCGATGCCCTCGGCGGTGGTGCCCTTGCAGTCGAGGCTCAACATCGTGGGCTGGGCGACACCGATGGCGTAGCCGAGCCTCACCTCGCATTCGTGGGCGAGGCCGGCGGCCACCACGTTCTTGGCGATGTAGCGGGCCATGTAGGCGGCAGAGCGATCCACCTTCGATGGATCCTTCCCGCTGAACGCGCCGCCGCCGTGACGAGCCCAGCCGCCGTAGGTGTCGACGATGATCTTGCGGCCGGTGAGGCCGGTGTCGCCGGCCGGACCTCCTCGGGAGAAGCGGCCGGTGGGGTTCACGTGGACGACGGTGGAGTCGGCCCACCACTCGCCGAGTCCCGGTCGCAGGATGTGCTCGACGACCTCGGCGGCAAGGCCCTTCTGGTCGTCGTCCCAGCGAGGTCCATGCTGGGTGGAGAGCACCACCGACGAGATGCCGACGGGGTGGCCGTCGACATAGTCCACCGTCACCTGGCTCTTGGCGTCGGGGCGGAGCTGGGGGATCACCCCCGAGCGGCGCATCTCGGCCTGGCGGGCCACGAGCTTCTGCGCCAGCATGATCGGCAGGGGCATGAGTTCCGGGGTGTCGGCCACCGCATAGCCGAACATCATCCCTTGATCCCCGGCACCCATTTCCCTCTCGCCGATCACGCCGCGGGCGATGTCGGGGCTCTGCTCCTGCACCGCAACGAGCATGCGGGCACCGTCGGCATCGAACCCGGCATCGGCCGAGTCGTACCCGATGGCGCGCAGCGTGGTGCGGGCCACCGCTTCGAAGTCGACATCGGCGTTTGCCGAGATCTCGCCCGCGATGATGCCGAGGCCCTCGGTGAGCAGGACCTCACAGGCCACCCGCGCCGTGGGGTCCTGGGCGAGAACGGCATCGAGGATGGCGTCGGAGACCTGGTCGGAAGCCTTGTCGGGATGGCCCATGGCCACGGACTCGCTGGTGAACTGGGTGTGCCGCGCCCGCACGGTGCTTCCTTCGTGGACCGATGCCGGTCGCAGGCTAGCGCTGTGCCCGTCCCCGACGGCAGTCACCAATGCTCACGGTGAATGCGGCCGGAGCGTGGCCCCGCCGCCAGCGACCCGGATCGGCGATCGGGCGCCGCATGTCCCACGGTCACGATGCCGAGGACGACGACCCCGTCGGGGATTCCCAGTATCGGCCGGATGGGATCGGCGGCGTGGCCGCCGTGGAATCCTGCGGCAAGCCCCGCATCCACGGCGGCGAGCAACATCGCCATGAGGGCGGCCCCGCCATCGACCCACCACCACGGCACCCGCTCGAGCACCGTTGGATCCTTGTCCGCCGCGGCGTACCGGGAGCGATACACCTCCGGTTCGAGGCAGATCACGAGATGGGCGCCTGCGGTGGAGAGCCAGGCGTCGAATCCGCGAGCGACCCAGTCGTCCTCCCCACAGGCGGTGGCGATGGCGGCGAGACGTTTCGGCTCGGTGACGGTGACGACGGAGACTCCCTGTGCCCAGCCGGCCGACGGTCCGGAGAGGCCGGCGGCGACGATCCGCTCGACGTCGTCGGGCGCCACCGCTGCCCCGGTGTAGTGCCGGACCATCCGGCGGCGGCGGAGGGCTTCCGCCAGGTCCATCAGAGGGAGGCGCCCCGGCGGGTCACCGGGAAAGGGCGGCGAGCACCCGTGGCTCGACCACCTTGCCGCCGAAGGCCACCCGGCATCCCTTCACGATCTCGTCCGTGGGCTCGGGATCGAAGCCACCCTTCTGCTGGAGATGCTCGAAGAGGGTGACGACGTTGCGGCTGAACATCTCCGATGCGTTGCCCGCGGTCGCCGAGGCGAGGTCGGTCGGCCCGAGAATGGTGACTCCCTTGCGGGTGACCACCTCGTCGGCTTTGGTGAGTTCGCAGTTGCCGCCAGAGGAAGCAGCGACATCGACGAGCACGGCTCCCGGCTTCATCGTTTCCACCATGTCGGACGTCACCAGCACCGGAGCGCGTCGGCCCGGCACCTGCGCCGTGGTGATCACGATGTCGGCGGCTGCCACCGCGGCGGCGAGTGCCTGTTGTTGGGCGGCCCGCGTCGCCTCATCGACTTCGGCGGCGTACCCACCGGCGCCCTCCGAGGCGGCGGCGACCGGTCCGCCCACGAAGCGGGCGCCGAGGCTCTCGATCTGATCACGGGCGGCGGGGCGGATGTCGTAGCCGTAGACGACCGCCCCGAGGCGTTTGGCGGTGGCGATCGCCTGCAGTCCGGCCACGCCGGCGCCGAGGACGAGCACCGTCGCCGGGCGGATCGTGCCCGCCGCCGTCGTCATCATCGGCAGAAAGCGCGGGAGCGTGCGTGCCCCGAGCAGCACCGCCTCGTATCCAGCAGCCGTCGCCTGGCTGGACAGCACGTCCATGGCTTGGGCGAGCGTGGTGCGCGGCAGCATCTCGAGGGCGAAGGCGCTGGCACCGGTGGCGGCGATGGCGGCGGTGGTGTCGGGATCGGCGAGGGGATCGAGCAGCGCGATGACGGCCTTGGCGCCCCCGAGGTCGGCGGCGTGCAGTGGCCCGATGCCGATGACGACGTCGGCGGAGGCCGGGGTACCCGTGGCGAGGGCGGCTCCGGCGGCGGCGTAGTGCGCATCGGGGAATCCGGCGGCGTCGCCGGCCCCCGAGGGGACGGTGACGGTGTGGCCGGCTTTCACGAGGCGCTCGACGTCGCGGGGGACAAGGGCTACCCGGCGCTCGCCGGGCCGGGTCTCACGGTGGAGGCGAAGGTGCATGAGCGTGAAGGGTAATGGGGTGGGAGAGGGCCGCCGTCGG
>JACRIT010000067.1 GCA_016215655.1 Acidimicrobiia bacterium | reverse complement strand
TGAAAAGCACCCCGGTGAGGGGAGTGAAATAGAACCTGAAATCAGAGACCTACAAGCAGTCGGAGGGTCACTTCGGTGATCTGACGGCCTGCCTTTTGAAGAATGAGCCGGCGAGTTAGCGATACGTGGCAAGGTTAAGGCGTGAGCCGTAGCCGCAGCGAAAGCGAGTCTGAATAGGGCGTTCAGTCGCGTGTCCTAGACCCGAAGCCGAGTGAGCTATCCATGGGCAGGGTGAACCGAGGGTAAGACCTCGTGGAGGCCCGAACCCACCAAGGTTGAAAACTTGGGGGATGACCTGTGGATAGGGGTGAAAGGCCAAACAAACTCGGCGATAGCTGGTTCTCCCCGAAATAGCTTTAGGGCTAGCGTTGCGAGTTCCACCGTGGGGGTAGAGCACTGATTGGGTTAGGGGGCCAACAAGCTTACCGACCCCAGTCAAACTCCGAATCCCACGGTGCCACATCGCGGCAGTCAGACCATGGGGGATGAGCTTCATTGGTCAAAAGGGAAACAGCCCAGACCGCCAGCTAAGGTCCCTAAGTCTGGACTAAGTGGGAAACGATGTGGGATTGCACAAACAGCCAGGAGGTTGGCTTAGAAGCAGCCACCCTTTAAAGAGTGCGTAACAGCTCACTGGTCGAGTGATTCTGCGCGGAAAATGTAACGGGGCTCAAGTCCAGCACCGAAGCTGCGGGATTCCGTCAAGCTCGGCTTCATCCTTCGGGATGGAGTCCAGGCGGCGGGATCGGTAGGGGAGCGTTGAGCGGCCCGAGAAGCGGCGGCGTGAGCCAGCCGTGGAGGCCGCTGAAGTGAGAATGCCGGCATGAGTAGCGAGAGGGGAGTGAGAATCTCCCCCGCCGAAAGTCCAAGGGTTCCTGGGGAAGGCTCGTCCGCCCAGGGTAAGTCGGGTCCTAAGGCGAGGCCGTGAGGCGTAGTCGATGGACAACCGGTTGATATTCCGGTACCACCATGTGAGCGACCAGGCCGAGCCCAGTTTGCTAAGGAAAGCCCTTCGGGGCCTACCGACCCAACTGGCATTAGGCCAGCGATGGGATGACACGGAAGGGTAAGCAGACCCGGGCGTTGGTTGACCCGGGGTAAGCGCTTAGGGCGAGATCCAGGCAAATCCGGATCTCACAAAAGCCCGAGACGTGACGCCGACCCGCTTTTAGGGGAAGCTGCTGAACGCCCAAGCCGTCGAGAAAACTCTCTAGCGAGCGCACAGGGTGCCCGTACCCCAAACCGACACAGGTGGACAGGTTGAGAATACCAAGGCGAGCGAGAGAACCGTGGTCAAGGAACTCGGCAAAATTGCCCCGTAACTTCGGGAGAAGGGGCGCCCCGGTAGGGTAAGAAGACTTCGCGTCTTCGAGCCCGAGGGGGCCGCAGTGACGAGGCCCAAGCGACTGTTTACTAAAAACACAGCAGCGTGCAAAGTCGCAAGACGACGTATACGCTGTGACGCCTGCCCGGTGCTGGAAGGTTAAGCGGAGAGGTCAGCCACTTCGGTGGCGAAGCTTTGATTCTAAGCCCCAGTAAACGGCGGCGGTAACTATAACCGTCCTAAGGTAGCGAAATTCCTTGTCGGGTAAGTTCCGACCTGCACGAATGGCGTAACGATTTGGGCGCTGTCTCGACCACGGACTCGGCGAAATTGCAGTGTGAGTGAAGATGCTCACTACCTGCGACAGGACGGAAAGACCCCGGGACCTTTACTGCAGCTTGACATTGGAGTTTGGTGTCTCATGTGTAGGATAGGTGGGAGACTTGGAAGCGGAGGCGCTAGCCTCCGTGGAGTCGACGTTGAAATACCACCCTTGAGATGTTGAGCTTCTAACCTCGATCCGTTATCCGGATCAGGAACAGTGTCTGGCGGGCAGTTTCACTGGGGTGGTGGCCTCCCAAATTGTAACGGAGGCGCCCAAAGGTTCCCTCAGTCCGGTTGGCAATCGGACGCAGAGTGTAATGGCACAAGGGAGCTTGACTGCGAGACTTACAAGTCGAGCAGGTGCGAAAGCAGGGCATAGTGATCCCATGGTGGCATGTGGAAGCGCCATGGCTCATCGGCTAAAAGGTACCCCGGGGATAACAGGCTTATCTTGCCCAAGAGTCCATATCGACGGCAAGGCTTGGCACCTCGATGTCGGCTCGTCGCATCCTGGGGCTGGAGCAGGTCCCAAGGGTCGGGCTGTTCGCCCGTTAAAGCGGCACGCGAGCTGGGTTTAGAACGTCGTGAGACAGTTCGGTCCCTATCCGTCGCAGGCGCAGGAGGTTTGAGAGGAGCTATCCCTAGTACGAGAGGACCGGGATGGACGCACCGCTGGTGTGCCAGTTGTCCTGCCAAGGGCATGGCTGGTTGGCTACGTGCGGCACGGATAAGCGCTGAAGGCATCTAAGTGCGAAGCCGGCCTCGAGATGAGACCTCCCACCGCATCAAGCGGGTAAGACCCCTGAGAGAACATCAGGTTGATAGGCCGGAAGTGGAAGCGCAGTAATGCGCTGAGCTGACCGGTACTAATCGGTCGAGGGCTTGATTCGATTTCCAAGACGTGCGTGCTCGCTATGGAGTGCTCGGGGTGTCGAGCATTCACCGGTTTCCGGTGGTGATAGCGGCGGGGAACCACCCGTTCCCATTCCGAACACGGAAGTTAAGCCCGCCAGCGCTGATGGTACTTGGGGCGTAGGCCCCCGGGAGAGTAGGTCGCCGCCGGAATCAATTTGAGTCGGGCCGCCCGTGAGGGCGGCCCACTCGCGTGGGTACGATCCCCGGGGAGGTTCATCGTGACAACTCGAGGCAGAGGCGATCGCGGTGGCGAGGGCGATCGGCAGCGCCAGCGCCGCACGACTCCGGAGCGGTCATCGAGCGGCGGCCCGAGGCTGGTGCGCAGCACCAGGGCGGATGCCCCCGGACGCGACCGCCACGCCGCCGATACCCCACCGGTGCGCAAGCGCTGGTCGCCCGACGGCGATCTCCCCAAGTGGGTCCAGGAGGAGGTGAGCCGGGTCACCGCCAAGGGGCGGATCCCCGCCACGCTCGAGCTGCTCCAGGTCGCCGCCAAGGAGTTCGCCGCCGCCAAGTTCGGCAAGGCACTGCGCGACCTCGAAGAGGCCAAGGAGCTCTCCCCGCGCACCGCCACGATCCGCGAGATGCTCGGGCTGTCGGCGTATCGCCTCGGACGCTGGGAACAGGCGCTGCGGGAACTGCGCACCTTCCGTCGGCTCACCGGTGAGACCACCCACATGCCGGTGGAGATGGATGTCCTGCGGGCCCTCGACCGTCCCCGCGACGTGGAGGAGGTGTGGAAGGCATTCCGCCGTATCGGCGGGGAGCGCGAGGTGGAGCGCGAGGCGCGGGTCGTCTTCGGCGCCTTCCTTCTCGACAACGGACGCGAGCGCGAGGCCTGGGAGATCACGAATCCGAAGCGGATCGGCGACAAGCCGCACGAGAGCGAGCTGCGGGTGTGGTTCGTGGCGGCGCGTGCCGCCGCCCGGCTCGGAGACCTCAAGACGGGTCGGCGCCTCTACGAGGCGATCCAGGCCAGCGACGCCGGATTCCCCGGCCTCGACGAACTGGACCGGGCCACCGCCGGGCGCTGACCGCGAGCGTCGGCGCTCAGGATCGTCCCGACAACCAGCGGCGGATTCCGGCGGCCTGCATGGGCCAGTACGTGTTGCGGTCGTACCGAGCGATGACCTCCTCGGGATACCCCTCGGCTCGATAGCCGGCCAGCACCCACTCCCGCATCCGCGTCTCCAGGCCCGCGTCGTCCTGTGCTGCTGCAGCCTCCACCCACTCGACCCACGCCCACATCCTGCGCTCGGCCGCCTCCAGGGTGGCGGCCGGGGTCCGATCCGGGCCGAAGTGGGCAAAGCCGAGAAACGCCGGGCTCCGTGCGGCGATGCGGCGCATCTGGTGGGCGACGAGGTGGGGGTCGAAGTCGGGCGGGGGAGTGTTGGGGTGGACGAGGTGGCCATGGGGAAACGCCAGACCCACCGAGTCGCCGATCATGCAGGCCCCGGTCTCGGCCTCGTAGAACACGATGTGGTGTCGGGCATGCCCCGGGGTGTACATGACCTCGACATGGCGGCCGTTGCCCAAAGGGATTCGCCCCCCCTCGTCGAGCACGAGCAGCCGGTCCGCCGGAACGGGTTCCATGGTGCCCCAGAGGTCGAGCATGCCCTGCGGGGTGTAGATGCGCTCGGCGGAGGCCCACAGCCGCTCGGGCGAGATGAGATGGCGGGCACCCTGCTCGTGCACTCCGATGCGCGACCCGGGAAAGCGCTGGGCGAAGTGCCCGGCACCACCGGCATGGTCGAGGTGGATGTGGGTGACGGCGAGCACGGCGACGTCGTCGACGCCGATGGCGGCGAGGGCCTCATAGAGATGGCCAATCGACCGCGATGGTCCGCACTCGATGAGCACCCGGTTCGGGGTGTCGAAGAGGTAGCAGGCGAGGCGCTCCGCCTCATCGTGGAGGTGGGCATCGACGAGGTAGAGGTCTCCTCCGAGATCGGTCACCGAGACGGCGGGCATGCGGGGCACCCTAGCGGGCCGGTTCTCATCGCCCTCTCAGGTTCGATTCACAGATCTCACATCGTTCCCGGCCAATGTCGGCACCATGGTGCGACGACTCCTCCGAGGCCCGGCTGCCGACCCGGCGTGGGCGCGCCCCGGGTTGCTCATCCTCTTGTCGGCCACGGCCGCCGCCTATCTGTGGGCCCTCGATGCCAGCGGCTACGGCAACGAGTACTACGCCGCCGCCGCCTACAGCGGCTCACAGAGCTGGACGGCCTGGCTCTTTGGATCGTTCGACAGCGCCTCCTTCATCTCGGTGGACAAGCCCCCGTTCTCGCTGTGGATGACCGGGCTGTCGATTCGGCTGTTCGGCTTGAGCCACTGGAGCGTGCTCGTGCCCCAGGCCATGGCCGGGGTCGGGGCGGTCGCCATCCTCCATCACACCGTGAAGCGGTGGAAGGGCCACGCCGCGGCGTTGCTCGCCGGGGTCGGCTTCGCCGCCACCCCGGTCGTGGTGGTGATGTTCCGGTACAACAACCCCGACGCCATGCTCACCCTGCTCCTGGTGGCCGCCGTGGCGGCTACGTACTCGGCGATCGAACGCGGCAGCGGCTGGCGGCTCGGCGGCACCGGTGCCCTCGTCGGCTTGGCGTTCCTCGCCAAGACGACACAGGCGCTGCTCGTGATCCCGGGGATGGCGATCGCCTATCTCGTGATGGCTCCGGTCCCCTTCCGCCGGCGAGTGCTCCATGGCATCGCCGCCGCGGCGACGGCGTTCGCTGCCGCCGGGTGGTGGGTGGTGCTGGCGGTGACCTCGGATGCGGCTCCGTATGCGGGCCAGACCACCACCGGATCGTTCATCGACTACATCCTCGGAATCAATGGCCTGGGCCGTCTTGGGGCCGGGGAGGGACCGGGCAACGACCCATTTGGCGGCTCGGGAGGCTGGGGGAGGCTGTTCAACACCGAGGTCGGAGGACAGGTGTCCTGGTTGATGCCCCTGGTCGTGATCGCCGTGATCGGGCTGGTGTGGCGACGGCCGGCGACGCGGATGGAGCGCGCCGGATGGCTGCTCTGGGGCACCGTCTTCGCCACCCACTTCGCCGTCTTCAGCCTGATGAGCGGTGTCTTCCATCCGTACTACTCGATGACCATCGCCCCGTCGATCGCAGTCTTGGCGGGCGCGGGAGTGACCGACTCGTGGCGTGCGTGGAAGACCGGCGCTCCGGGTTGGTGGCTGTTGCCGGCCGGACTGGTCGGCACGGGGGCGTGGAGCGCGGTGCTGCTCGGGCGCACTCCCGGCTACTTCGGCTGGCTGGGGGCGGGGATCGTGGCCGCCGCCGTGGCGGCCGGTGCCGTCATGGCCTGGTCCAGGTTCACGCCGGGTCGCCGGGTGGGCTGGGCGATGCTGGCCGCGGTCCTCTCCGCCTTCGTGTGCCTTGCCGGGCCCGGCGCCTACGCCCTCACGTCGATCGGGCGCGACTACTCGGGGGGTGACCCCAAAGCGGGTCCCGCGGAGCTGGGGGTGCCCGGGGGACCGATGGGGATCCCTGACCGTCCGATCGATGGGCCGCAGGGCGTTCCCGGTGAGTACCCGACCGATCGGCCGCCGGGTGTTCCCGGCGAGTACCCCCTCCCGCCTCAGTACCCCATGGGAACGAACGGCTACCCGCCTCCACAAGGGCCGCGATCCGGGCCGACGCCCACCGGGGAGCCCGGGCAGCAGCGTCCGGGCGTTGGCGGCGGGCCGGAGCAGGTGAGCGTCGACGCCGAGGTCATCGAGTACCTGGTGGCGAGCCACGAGGGCGAGACCTGGCTGGTGGCCACCGTGGGCACCCGCGTTGCCGCCAGGATCATCCTGGAGACGGGGGAGGCGGTCATGGCGATGGGTGGGTTCAGCGGGGGAGATCCGACCCCGACCAGCGAGGAACTGGCCGGGTACATCGAGCGGGGGGAGGTCCGGTTCGTGCTGTTCGACCAGGGCCGGCAGATGGAGCGGTGGTCGGATGTGGTGGTGGAGCTGTGCAGCCCGGTGGGGGAGCTCGCCACTGACGGGCGGGTGCTCTACGACTGCGCCGCCACGGCGTGACCCTCTACCCGAGGGTGACCACCTCGAGGAACGGGAGGGCGTCGAGAGCGGCAAACGAGGTGATCGATCCGGTACCGATGCCGGTGAGGGTCACCCACCCGGTCTCGGTGGTCTTGGAGATGTTGGTGTACACAGTCGCCGCAACGTCGGTGCCTTCGTCGACGACCGTGGAGCGCAGATCGAGGGCGGCGATCGAAGCCACCCCCTCGAAGCGCAGCGTGTCGACACCGGTATCGGTGGCGTCGATCGCGCTGGACCTATCCGCACCGCCGGTGGCGGCATACCCGGCGCCGGCATCCCCGATCGCGTCGTCGCCGAACCCCGTCGTGACGACGAACACGAAGGTGTCGGCGCCGCCGGTGGTCACGACACCGTCGCGGCTGTCCCCGTACATCGTGTCATCACCGGCACCACCGATCAGGGTGTCATCGCCGCCAACGGTGACATTCCCGCCGGCGCTGTCCCCGAAGAGGCGATCGTTCGCAGGTCCGCCGAACAGGAGGTCATCACCACCGGTGGTCACCGCTCCGCCGAGGCTGTCCCCGGCCATGTCGTTGATGCCGTAGCCGCCGATCAGGGTGTCATCACCACCAATGGTCACCTCCCCGTCGTAGCTGTCCCCCGAGATGACGTTCTCGCCGGCGCCGCCGATCAAGGTGTCATCACCACCGATGCCCACCGCCCCAGACCTGCTGTCCCCAAAGAGGCCATTGAGGAAGGTGCTGCCACCGATCAGGATGTCATCGCCACCAATACCCACAGCCCCCGAGTAACTGTCCCCAACAAAGAAGGAAGGGGTGTCGCCGCCCTGGATGCAGTCGCGGCCACCTGCAACCACAGGATCGCTCATGCTGTCCCCGACCACGAGATACGCACCGGTGTCGAGGGTGGTGATGTGATCATCTCCCGCGGTGCCGATGAATGGGTCGGTGTCGGCAAGCACCACACCCACGTGCCAACAAGGGTTCCACGGCGGGGGTGGACCGAAGGTGATCACCGTGCCTGCGGGAATCCCCAAGAAGGTGACCGTGGGCCCGTTGAGGAAGGTCACCACCAGGGTGTCCACTCCACCAAAGGTGACCTCGAACGGCGGGTCATCTGACGGGTCGAGGTCCACGGGCGGAAACGCAAACCCATCCAACGCCGGATTGAAGTCGGTGATCACCAACGCCTGCACCACGGTGGGATCGAAGGCGAAGGTGTCGAACCCCGGCCCGCCGGTGAGGCGGTTGTCCCCCGGGCCGCCATCCAAGAAGTCGTCACCGGGCCCACCGTCGAGGTCGTCGTCACCCTCCAACCCGTAGAGGGCGTCATCACCTCCACCTCCGGCCATCGTGTCACCCGCGGTGGTTCCCACCAGCAGGTCCTCCCAAGCGGTGGCGGAGGCGGCCGCGTCCGGGTCGCAGGCGTCCCCCTGCCCATCGGAGTCCATGTCGTGCTGATAGCCGTTGGACACCGACGGGCAGTTGTCGACTCCGTCGAGGATCCAGTCGCCATCGAGGTCCCCGGGAGCGGCGGCTCCGGCCACCCCCATCCCCAGGACGATGACCGACAGGATGTCGACGACCACACAGCCTCCGAAACGATGCAGCATCCCGGCACCTCTCGGTTGGCTCGTTGTGCGGGGCAAGGGTAGCCGTCGGACCGCGCACCTACTTCCCAACACTCCAACCGGAGATCCTGCAGCCAGCAGCATGCAGCCAGCAGCGAGGATCCGGCCAGGCCAGAGCGTCCTACGCCCTATCCCCCGGGGAATGGCCCGCCGGCCCTCACGCTGGGTCGATGATCGAGAGCACCGCAAGTCGGCACCCATCCACCTCCCAGGAAGGCTCACCGGCGACCCGGATCGCCCTCTCACCGTCGGCGAGTGGGTTTCATGCCGGGCGCCGCACGGATGGATACCAGGCGCGTCACACCCTGCCCGTACGTTCCACGGTGCGCGGCATCCGGAAAGGAAGCCCCGCATGGACCTGAACCTGGTCGTCCTCGCCGGACGACTCGCCGCTCCGCCGGAGATCCGCCAGTTCGAGAGCGGGACCCGACTTGCTCGCTACCTGGTCACGGTGCGCACCGATGAACCCCACCGCCGGGTCGACGTCGTGCCGGTGAGCCTGTGGGATCCCGATGACGCCCTCGTCGATGCCGACCCCGCCCCGGGGACCCGGGTGTGGGTGGCGGGAGCCGTGCAGCGCCGGTTCTGGAGCGGCGACGACGGCCGGCGCAGCCGCATCGAGGTGGTCGCCGAGCAGGTGTGCCTGCGGGATGCCGATCCCGAGGAGGGCTAGCCTCGGGCCGGCCCTGAATGCCGGAGGCGGCCAGTGTTGGACATCTCGGCCTTCCTGCGGATCGTGGTGGACCCGGTGCGCCTTGCCGTGCTCGGAGCTGCCGCCGTCGGCCCGGTCGACCCAGCGGCGATCGCCGCCGCCACCGGAGTCACGGAGCGCCGGGTGCAGCGGGAGATCGGCGGTCTCCTCCAGGCTGGCCTGCTGGTCGAGGGTCGCCTCGACACCACGACCCTGCAGCGCCTTGCCTCCGAGCTACCCAGGGTGCCTGAAGCCGATCCAGCGGTGACCGCCGGGCCGTGGACCTCC
>JACRIT010000066.1 GCA_016215655.1 Acidimicrobiia bacterium | reverse complement strand
TCCGTCGACTACGACGGTGGCGCCGACGGATCGGCGGTGGCAGTGGTGCTCTCCGGCGCCACCACGAGCGGCGTCGACTTCGGACATCGCGGCACCGGCACGGTCGGCGACACGGTGTGGCTCGACGAGGACGAGGACGGATCGGTCGGCGAGTTCGAGGAGCCCATCGCGGGCGCCGACGTGACCCTGACCTGGTGGGGATTCGACGGCGACCAGGGCACGGGTGACGACTACACGTTGCCGGTGAGGATCACCGACGAGAACGGCTACTACCGGTATCAGTCGCTGCCCCCAGGGTCCTATACGCTCACCGTCGACACCTCGGGTATCACCATCGGGCTCGACCCGACCACCCCGACCACCGTGCTCGTGGTTCTCGCCGCCGGTGCCAGCAACATGACCGGCGACTTCGGCTTCGCCGTCGAAGCGGAACTGCCCTTCACCGGCCTGGCCGCCGATCACCTGCTCCTGGCGTCTGCGCTCATGATCGGGCTTGGAGCCCTGGTGTTTGCCGACACCCGCAAGCGGGAGAGGAAGTTCAAGATCGCGCTGGGGAGGATCGAGTAGCGCGGCTCGCAACTCGTTCGGACAAGGAGCCAAGGGCGAAGGGAGTTCCCGATACACAGGCTCCTCCACGGGTTCCACCCCATTGCCCGGCGTTCGCCGTCCGCCCCTGGCCTCTGACGAATCACGAATTGCGAATTGCGGACATCTGGCACCGGGCATCTGACATCGGGCATCGGGTGTCGGGTCCCGGGTACCCTCCGCCCGTGAACCCTGTCGTCCATCGATCGCCGTGGCGGTTGATCGTGGTGCTGGTGCTCTCCGTCCCGGCGATCCTGCTCGCCGAAGACATGCTCATCTCCCACCGCTGGGTGCCGGTTCCCGCCACCTACGACGCCGTGGTCGGCTCGACCATCGACGCCAACGGCAACACCGTCGACATCACCGAGAAGTACCTCACGGTCGACGGGAAGGCCCAGCGTCGCCGCGACCTCGGGTTTGGGATCGCGCTCCTTGGCGGAGGCATCCTCGCCATGGGGTACTCCGTACTCGGGGTGCTGCGTCCTCGCATGGTGTTGCGTGCCACCGACGAGGGGATCGCGGTGCACGTCGATGGACCCGGCCACCCGGCGCGCCTGTTCCCGTGGGAGGAGATCGTCGAAGTGCGTTCCGGGGTCCGCGACGCCGACGGTGCCGACGTGGCGGTGCTCTCCATCCTCCTTGCCGAGTCCGCCGATGTTCCGGCGAATCCGGCAGGTGGCACCGCCGATCCGCCGTGGCTCCACCTCTGGGCCGATGACTGGGATCAGCCTGCCCACCAGGTGGCGCCCTTGCTCGATCCCCGCACCCGGCGTCGGACCCGGACGACCCGTCCGTCATGATCCGGATCGGAGCCCACGTTCCCTCGGAGGCCCCACTGCGCGAGGCGGTCGCCCGTGGTGCCGATCTGGTGCAGATGTTCCTCTCCAACCCGCAGTCGTGGAAGGCACCCTTGCCCCGTGCCGATGCCGCGGCGCTGCGCGACGCACCGATGCCGGTGTACGTGCACGCTCCCTATCTGGTGAATGTGGGCTCACCCAACAACCGCATCCGCATTCCCAGCCGCAAGATCCTCGCCGACACCCTTGCCGCGGCCGCCGCCATCGGCGCCGCAGGGGTCATCGTCCACGGTGGTCATGTCGGCGACGACGAGGACAGGGCGGTCGGACGGGAGCGGTGGCGCAAGGCACTCGAGTCCGTCGAACTGGTCGTGCCGGTGCTCCTCGAGAACACCGCAGGTGGAGGCAATGCCATCTTGCACGAGTGCGACTCCTACGGACCGTTGTGGGAGGAGATCGGCTCCTTCGGTGTCGGGGTGGTGATCGACACCTGCCACGCCTGGGCATCGGGTGAGGACATGAGCACCCTGATCGACCGGGTCCGCGCCGCCACCGGCCGCATCGATCTGGTGCATGGCAACGACTCCCGTGATCCCCACGGGTCGAATCGTGATCGCCACGCCAACCTCGGTGAGGGCGAGATCCCCGGCGAGGTCCTGGCGGCGGTGCTGCGCCAGGCAGGCGCTCCGATCGTGGTGGAAACCCCGGGGGAAGCGGTGGAGCACGCCGCGGACATCGCGTGGGTGAGGGAACGGCTCGCGTAGAGCTCCGTTACCCGACGCCCGATACCCGACTCCGGCTCCTAAACCGCCACCCGTCTGGGCGCATTGCCCATCGCGCCTGCGGGCTCTTCGCCGCTCTTACGAATTGCGAATTGCGGGCCTCCTTGCGCATTGCAGGTGCGGTTCGAGCCCTTCCCGCCGGGGCTTGAATCCCTTTGAGATCAAGGGGAAGAGCGCGAAAAGCTGGCCAAAGCCGCGAAAACCCACCAAGCCCCTCAGGTTGACATCGCTATATCGACCCGATATAACGATGGGGACATGCTCGACATGGCAATCCTCGGACTGCTCCGCGAAGGGCCCATGCACGGTTATGAGTTGAAACAACGACTCGTGGACCTGGGTTTCTGGCGGATCTCGTTCGGTTCCGTCTATCCGGCGCTGCGGCGTCTGGAGCGGGCCCGATTCATCGAGGTGAGCCCGGGCTCGGGCAGGAGGAAGGAGTACCGGATCACCGCCGAGGGCAAGGAGCACTTCCAGCAGATCCTCGAGGACGAGGCATCTGAAGTGGAGAACACCAGCGCCTTTCGGGTCCGGCTCGCCTTCTTCAAGTACATGAATCCGGAGACCCGAATCGACTTCCTCGAGCGCCGCAAGACGGTGCTCCGGGAGCGGATCGCTTCCGCCCGCACCTCGCTGCGGCGGACCGCCGATCGGGTGGACCGGTACACGCAATCGCTGATGGAGCACGGGGTGCGCTCCGCCGAGGCCGATGTGGCCTGGCTGGACGAGCTCATCGCATCCGAGCGGACCCAGGACGGGGCGCCCGGCGCCGAGAAGATCTGATCGAGGAGAGGACAAAGCAATGGCCAAGGTGAAGGTCGCGATCGCAGGCGTAGGCAACTGCGCCAACTCGCTGATCCAGGGCGTGACCTACTACGCCGATGCCGACCCCGAAGCCCGGGTGCCGGGTCTGATGCACGTCGAACTTGGTGGGTACCACGTGCGCGACATCGAGTTCGTTGCCGCCTTCGACGTCGATGCCGCCAAGGTGGGCATCGACCTCTCCAAGGCGATGTGGTCGTCGATGAACGACACCTATCGGTTCGCCGAGGTGCCCGAGCTGGGCGTCGAGGTGAAGCGCGGGCCGACCCTGGACGGGTTGGGCAAGTACTACCGCCAGACCGTCGAAGAGTCGGCGGAGGAGCCGGTCGACGTCGTCCAGGTGTTGAAGGAGAGCGGCGCCGACGTCCTCGTCTCCTACCTGCCGGTGGGGTCGGAATTGGCGGTCCGCCACTACGCGGACTGCGCCATCGCCGCCGGCGTCGGATTCGTGAACGCCATCCCGGTGTTCATCGCCAGCGATCCGGCATGGGCGCGCAAGTTCTACGACGCCGGAGTGCCGATCATCGGCGACGACATCAAGTCGCAGGTCGGCGCCACCATCGTCCACCGCCAGCTCGCCCGCCTCTTCGAGGATCGCGGAGTGGTGGTGGAGCGCATGAGCCAGCTCAATGTCGGTGGCAACATGGACTTCAAGAACATGCTCGAGCGGGAGCGCCTGGAGTCGAAGAAGATCTCCAAGACGCAGGCCGTCACCTCGCAGTTCGATCGTGAGATCGCCGAGAAGGATGTCCACATCGGGCCGTCCGACTACGTGCCCTGGCTGACCGACCGCAAGTGGGCCTACATCCGCATCGAGGGCCGCGCCTTTGGCGATGTGCCGCTCACTGCGGAACTCAAGCTCGAGGTTTGGGACTCGCCGAACTCGGCGGGCGTGATCATCGATGCCGTGCGCTGCATCAAGCTGGCGCTGGATCGCGGCATCGGCGGTCCGCTGCTGGCCCCGGCCTCCTACTTCATGAAGAGCCCGCCGGTGCAGTTCCGCGACTCCGACGCCCACGACAACGTCGAGGCCTTCGCCGCCGGCGAAGACCGCACCAAGGAAGAACTCCGGGAGTTCCTCGCTCGGTAGCCTGCAGCCGTGGCAGCCTCCTCGGAGTTGCTGCTATCGGGTGCTGGCTATGGGCTGCCGAAGGTGATCTCCTTCACCAACCGCGGGCCGCGATAGACCAGTCCGGTGTACAGCTGGACGAGGGTGGCTCCGGCATCGAGGCGGTCCCGGGCGTCTGTCGCGGTCATGATCCCGCCGGAGGCGATCACGGGGAGCCGGGTGGCGGCATGGACCGCCGCCAGGGTGCTGCGGGCGAGCGGGGCGAGCGGTGCACCGCTCAGGCCCCCCGGCGCCGTCGGCCCCTCGAATCCCGGCCGGGTGGTGGTGGTGTTGGCCACGATGATCCCGTCGGCTCGCGAGGACTCGACGGCGCGAACCGCGGTGACGACGTCGTCGAGATCGGGGGAGAGCTTCACGAGGATCGGTGGGCGTCGCCCGCCGCCAGCATCGCGGGCGGCGACGATCGCAGCGAGCAGTGACTCCAGCGTCTCCCCCTGGAGTTGCCTGAGGCCGGCCGTGTTCGGCGAGGACACGTTGACGGCGAGATAGTCGGCGATCCCGCCAAAGCAATCCACGAGGGTGAGGTAGTCGGCGAGTCGCCGCTCCGGCGGGGTGAAGGCGTTGGGACCGATCGAGACCCCCAGCACGAGTCCCCGGGGGCGACGGCCGCCGAGGCGCCCCGCCACCACCTCGGCCCCGGCAGAGGGGAACCCCATCCGGTTGATCAGTGCCCGGCGCTCGGGGTATCGGGTGAGGCGCGGCCGCAGGTGCCCGGGTTGGGGGAGCGGCGTCACGGTGCCGATCTCGATGTGGCCGAAACCGAGCGAGGCGAGAGCCCGCCAGGCAACGGCATCCTTGTCGTATCCGGCGGCGAGACCGACCCGGTTCGGGAAGGTCAGGCCGCACATCGTCACCGGGTCGTGCTCGATCGCCCGTCCGCGACGCAGCGGGCCGGTGATGCGGAGGGCGAGCAGCGCCATGGCGTGGGCGCGTTCGGCATCGAATCGGAAGCCAACAGCGCGGGCGAGTCGGTAGGTCACGTGGAGAGGAACTCCACGATTCGGTCGCGGGTCTCGCTCGTGATCCGACCCGCGACGACGAGGTCGTCGGCGAGGCGGCTCAGCGTGGTTGCTGCGTGCAGGGTGAGGCGCTCGGCGGCGAGCGCAGGACGGGCATCGGCTCCCCGCTCCACGAGCACGATGAGATCCTCGACGATCAGTCCGGCGTCACGGAGCAGGGCGGCGGCCTCGACCGCGCTGGCGCCCGAGGTGACGACGTCGTCCATGAGCACGACGCGATCGCCGGGCTTCCACGACCCTTCGACCGAGGATCGAGTGCCGTGGTCTTTCACCTCGCGACGCGGCCAGATGAGCGATGCGTTGGCCTCGAGCGCCACGGCGGTGGCGATCGCCATGGCACCGTAGGGCACGGCGGCGACGTGGTCGTAGTCGAGGGTGCGCAGCACCCGGGCATACCGGGATGCGACGTTGCGCAGAAGGTCCGAGTCCGCGGTGACCCGGCGCAGATCGAGGTATACGGGGCTGTCCACTCCGGAGCGCAGCTTGAAGGACCCGGTGGCGACACACCCGGCGTCGAAGAGCCGGGCCGCCAGATCGTCGCCCCGGCGTCGTGGTCGGAGCTCGCGGAGGGCGTCGCGGATGTCGCGCGCCACCGCGCCCGGGTCGGATGCCTCGGCGATACGACGCGACACCGACACGAGCAACCCGGTGCCGTCGTCGCGCAGGCCGGCGTGGAGGGAAGTCACCTCGGCACCCTGAGCTCCCACGCCGGGGGCGAGGATCCAGTGCTCTGGCACCGCCTGACGAATCGCGGCGAGCACTTCCGGCGCGGTCGCCCCCACCACCAGCCCGAGGCGATTCGGGCCGGCCCATCCTGCGGCGCTGCGCGCCACGTGGAGGGCCGTGTCGCCTCGATCCTGGATCTCCGCCGCCGAGGGATTCGAGGTTCGCGCCAGCACCCACACCCCACGGTCGCCGTACTCCAGGAAGGGGTCGATGGCGTCTCGCCCCAGGTACGGACTGAGCGTCACCGACCCGGCGCCGATCTGCTCGAAGCATCCCCGGGCGTAGGCGGCAGCACTCGATGCGATGTCGCCGCGTTTGGCATCGAAGATCACCGGGATCTCCTCGGGGACGGCGGCGACGACCTCCACGAGCGCTTCCCATCCGGCGGCGCCGAAGGCTTCGAAGAAGGCGGCGTTCGGCTTGAAGGCTGCGGCGTGCGCCGCGGTGTCGGCGATGATCCGCTTGGCCCAGGGCACGATCTCGGTGGCCGAGCCGACCCGGGGATCCAGGCCGACGCAAAGCAGCGTCCCGGCCGCAGCCGCCCTCGCCTCGAGATGGGCGAAGAACCCGGTCATGCCTTGCCGAGCACCATGGCGAGCAGCGCCATCCGCACGTACATGCCGTACTCCATCTGGCGGAAGTAGGCCGCCCGGGGATCGTCGTCGACCTCCATGGTGATCTCGGTCACCCGGGGCAGCGGGTGCATCACGATCATCCGGCGCTTCGCCTTCTGCAGGGTGGCGGGGCTGATCACGAACGCATCCTTGACGGACTCGTAGGCGCTCTCCTGGTCGAAGCGCTCCTTCTGCACGCGCGTCACGTACAGCACATCGGTGGTGGCGATCACTCCGTCGAGTGTGTCGGCGACCGTGACCGGAGTGCCCGCCGTGGCCAGTTCGGTGAGGATCTCCTCGGGCATTGCCAGGATCGGCGGCGACACCAGATTCAGTCGGATGTCGAAGAGCGACAGCAGTCGGGACAGCGAGTGCACGGTGCGCCCGTACTTGAGATCACCCACCATCGTCACCGTCAAACCGTTCACCTGGTCGAGTTCGGCGATGATGGTGAAGAGGTCGAGTAGCGCCTGGGTGGGGTGTTCGCCGACACCGTCGCCGGCGTTGATGATCGGTTTCGAGGCGTACTTCGCCGCCACCGCCGAAGCGCCCACGTCGGGATGGCGCAGCACGATGACATCGGCATAGCGCTCCAGGGTGCGCACCGTGTCGGGGAGCGACTCGCCCTTCGACACCGAGGAGTAACGCACCTCGTTGATCGGGATCACGCTCCCGCCGAGGCGTTCCATCGCCGCGGTGAACGAGGACGAGGTCCGGGTGGAGGGCTCGTAGAAGATGTTGGCGAGGATCTTTCCCTTGAGTAGATCGATGGTGCCGATGCGCGTCACGATCTCGCGCATCTCCCGGGCCACCCCGAAGACGTACTCGAGGTCGTCGAGACCGAACTGGCGCACCGAGATGATGTCCTTGCCGTAGAACGGCGCATCCCGGCGGTCGCCGAGCGGCAGATGTGTGGTCACGTGTGGTCCTCCCGTAGATGGTTGCCTGAACCCGTCATCGCCAAGACCTTGCCGTCGGCGTAGACCGTCGTCCCCCGTACCTCGACGCGGTGCACCCGTCCCCTGACCACCCTTCCCTCGAACGGGGTCCAGTCGCACGCCGTCTGCAGATCTGCGGCGGCGATCGTCCACTCCTCGTCGGGGTCCACCTCGACGACCGCGTCGGATTTGGGGAGTCCGAAGATGCGCCGAGGGTTGGTGGAGAGGCGCCCCACGAGCCCCTCGAGGGTGAGCGACCCGTCGTGGACGGCGGTGAGCAGCAGCGGGAGAGCGGTCTCCAGGCCGGGAAACCCCGGTGGGGGATCGTCGCCATCCTTCTCGGCGGAGGTGTGGGGGGCGTGATCGGTGGCGAAGCAGTCGATGACGTCGAGGTGCTCCCACAGCGCGGCCCGATCTGAGGGGTCGGCGAGTACGGGGCGGACCTCACCGCGGCGACCGAGCCGGGCCAGGGCGGTCTCGTCGAGGAACAGGTGGTGCGGGGCGACCTCGCAGGTCACCGCGATGCCGCGGTGGCGAGCCCGGGCGATGAGGCGGATCTCGTCGGCGCGCGACACATGGCAGATGTGGATCGGTCGATCGAGCCACTCCGCCATGAGGAGCACTGCCGCCAGGGCGGGGCCCTCGGCATGCACCACCAGTGGGGGAGCGGCCGGCCACGCCGCGAGGTGTGCCCACCAGGTGTCGAGGTCGGGCAGGCGGAGATCGCCAAAGGTGTGGTTGAGATACAGCTTCATCCCCGCGGTGCGAGGCGCCAGTGCCGCCGCCGCGGTGCCGTTGGTGGCGGTGCCTCCGAGGTACAGGGCGTAGTCGCACCGTGCCCCGGTGCGGGCGGCTTCGAGCGCCGTGGCCAGGGTGGTGGCATCGGTGACGGCCGGCCGGGTGTTCGGCATCGCCAGCACCGTGGTGAATCCACCGGCAAGGGCGGCCGCCGTCGCACTCGCCCAGGTCTCTTTGTGGGTCTGTCCGGGGTCGCGGGTGTGGACGTGCACGTCCACCAGGCCGGGCAGGCGCAGGGTGGTCACGGCATCACCCGCCCCAACAAAAAGACCCCCACTCCGGGGGTCGGGTCGACGGGATACGGGGTGCGCCGGTCAGACATCGACGCTCGCGACTCGATCCATGGAGTCTCCCCGGTTGGCGGGAGTGTAGGAGAAGAAGTCTCCGGGCTCCAGTCGTCGGTCTTCAAGAGGAGTTTCGTGACAGCTCCAACTCGTGCCCGGTGACGTCCCCCTGGCGACTGGGGACTGGCGACTGGGAACCTCTTCCCTCAGTAGGCACCCTCGAGTTTGCGGTGATCCCATGACACGATGCGACGTGGCTCGACGACGACCGCGGTGTTCTTGGGGGCGAACCGACCAAAGGCGGCTTGGAGGGCCTCGGGATCCAACTCAATAGGGTCGGGTCCGACCATGGGGTACTTGGCGGCGAGGCGGCGGTACGACTCAAGGAGGTAGCCGGGGTCGTCGGTGCCGTCGACGAGGCGGGCGGTTCCCTGGATCATCACCGCCTGGAGGTCGGCGTAGGCGATGCCCCGTTCGACGAGCACGGTGATGCGGGGGTCACGTCGCAGGTTGACGATCTTCTGCGACTTGGTGAAGGAGCGGAACACGACCTTGCCGTCTTCGATGAAGTACCACATCGGGGCGGAATGCGGTTGACCGTCACGGCCCAGCGAGGTGACGATCAGCGTCATGCCCGCCTCGAGGAAGGCGCTGCGCTCCTCCGGAGTCATCGAGATGTCTTTGCGTGCCATGACCGCAAGGTAGCCGACCCCGCTGCGGGGAGATCGAACGAGCAGGCGGTCACCCGCCTGCCCGTGCACTTCCCCATGCGATGCCGACCGTCACACGATGGCGACCACGTCCACGAGAGCCAGGGCATCGACGTCGGCCCATGAACCGATGCCGCCGGTGCTGATGGCGTTGATCACGATCGTCCCGGTCGTGGTGATCTTTGTCGCATCGGTGAACACGACCGCCACCACGGTGATGCCGCCGAAGTCGGACACCGTCGACCGGGCGTCGAGCGCGGCCAGGCCGGCCACCCCGTCGAAGTGGATCGTGTCGACGACGCTCCCCCGGCCGGCGTCGCCGATGTAATCGTCGCCGAACGGTGTGGTGGCGTCGTAGACGAAGGTGTCGGAGCCCGCCGTCGGACCGTCCAGGCTCGGACCGTCCCCGTAGAGCTCGTCGTCTCCGACGCCACCGGTGATGACGTCGTCACCGCCCACCGAGGTGTCGAAGAGACCATTGCCCGCGTCGCCGTAGATGATGTCGTCGCCGGCACCCCCGTCGATGACATCGTTGCCGCCGATGGCTGAGCCCGACATGACCTCGCCGGCGTCCCCGCCGATCTCGTCGTCGCCGTCGCCGCCGAAGATGGTGTCGTCTCCGCCGACGGCGCTGTCGGTGAGCAGGTTCGTGTCACCCGTGATGAGGTCCGAGCCGGCTCCGCCGAAGATGAGATCATTGCCTCCCCTCCCGGCGCCGTTGATGTCGTAGGCGTCACCGGTGATGATGTCGTCGCCGGCGTCTCCGTAGATCGTGTCGGCTCCGCCACGGGCCTCACCGGTGATGGCAAATGCCTCACCGGCCAGGATGTCGTCGCCATCGCTTCCGTGGATCAGATCTTGTCCTCCCTGGGCGTCGCCGCGCAGCTCGATGGCGTCGCCTCCGATGACGTCAGAACCCGGACCGCCGTCGATGACATCGTTTCCTCCGACGGCGAGGCCCGTCAACCCCGGCCAATCCCCGATCAGTAGGTCTACGCCTCCGAGGCCAAAGATGGAGTCATCGGAGAGCAGTCCCTCCTCGATGAAGTCGAGGATCTCGGGAGCGTCGCCGAAGATGACGTCATCGCAGCGGGTGCCGACCAACGTATCGTCGGTGTTCGGCGAACCCAGCACGACGAGTTCCTCGAACAACACCATATCGTCAAACAGCGCCACGTCACCGAAGCTCCAGCCAGAGCTACAGGGCGGCGGATCGCACGGCGAGGTGTCGAGCGGGATCGGCGTGCTGGGCGTCAGTCCGTCCAATACCCAGAAACCGGCGTCCTCGCCGAACGACATGGTGAGGTGATCGTCTCCCCCAAAGGTGGGTTCCGGAACGGGGTCGTCGGTGGGATCGTCGTCGAGCGGCGGGAAGGCGAATCGATCGACCCCGGGCTGGAAGTCGGTGATGGACCCTCCCGGCGAGTGCGGATCCAGGGCGAAGACATCACAGTCGGATCCGCCGGTGAGTCGATCGACGCCTCCGCCGCCGGCGAGGAAGTCGCGCCCCGCGCCACCATCGAGGGTGTCGTCTCCGGCACCACCGTAGATGGCGTCGTCTCCGTCGAGCCCTTCGAGGGTGGTGTCGGCAGCGGACGCGGCGATGAGGAGATCACCCGCCGGGGTGCCGGTGGACACGGTGTCGGGGTCACAGAGATCACCCACGCCATCGTTGTCGACATCCCCCTGAAAGGGATCCGCGACCGAGGGGCACAGGTCCACGGCATCGTCGATGAGGTCGCCATCGGCGTCGGCGACTCGGGCCTCCGCTGGGAGTGCCTGGAAGATGATGAGTGCGAGCAGTGCGACGACGACGAACAGGCGACGCATCGGTACCTCCACTTGGCGCCACCCGGAACGGTTATCCGGGTGCGGCATCGCCGCTAGGGGCGGAAGGAGGTTCTTGCCCTCGCGCTCATGAGGGCCGCGGTCTAGGGATTGACCACGACCTCCACGGTGGAAAGGTCATCGACGTCCTGCCACGAGTCGATCGTGCCGTCGCCAATGCCCAGCATCAGGATCGAGCCGATCTCGACGGTGTTGGTGGCGTCGTACACCACGGCGAGGACGTCGACGCCATCGTCGGTGACCGTCGACCGTGCATCGAGTCCGGCGATGTCTCCGGCCACCCCGTCGAACTGGATCGTGTCGGTCGACTCACTCACCTCGAGGTCGCCGATGGTGTCATCGCCGAAGTCGGCAGTGCCGTCGTACACGAAGGTGTCCCAGCCGAACCCGTTGAATTCCGTCGACGTTGCGGAATCCCCGTAGAGGAGGTCGTCCCCCGGTCCACCGGTGATGATGTCATCGCCACCTCGGGCGGTGTCGTCCATGGCCTCGGCATCGCCGTAGATGATGTCATCCCCACTGCCACCACTGAGGACGTCGCCGCCGCCGGAGGCATCATCTTCCAGGTCGAAGCCGTCGCCGACAATGATGTCGTCACCATCGCCGCCGGTGATGGTGTCATTGCCCCCCGAGGATTCCTCGGCGAGCACGGAGGCGTCGCCGAGGAGGGTGTCGTCACCGTCGCCACCGTCGATGGTGTCGTCGCCGCCCTCGGCGGCCGCGAACATGGCAAACGTGGCGTCGCCGGCGATGCCATCGTCCCCGGTCCCACCGAAGATCGTGTCGTCTCCGCCGATGCCGCTGTCGCAACCGCAATCGTCCGAGCCGATGAACACTCCATCTCCGGAGATGGCATCGATCCCGTCGCCACCGTGAATCTCGTCGTCGCCCCCGATGGCGAAGTCGAGGATGAAGAACGAGTCCCCCAGGAGGACGTCGTTGCCGGCCAGCCCGAAGATCGCGTCGTGGGAGAACTCTCCCATGAAGAAGTCGCCGTCGAAGACGTCATCCGGCATCTCGTCTCCGGTGATGAAATCGCTGCAGCGAGTGCCCTCGAGGGTCTCGTCGGCAGCGGTGCCAGAAAGAGCGATGCCGTCCAACGGGAGCACCACCGGGTCGAGGCCGAGGAAGAACAACTCGATGAACAGAAGTTCCCCTTCCTCGAACAGTGGCGAGCAGATGAATGGCGGCGGATCGCACGGTGAGGTGTTGATCGGGATCTCGGTCCCCGCGGGGAGCCCTTCGAACTCGAGGGTCGCCTCGGTGGCATCTGTCGTGAAGGTGACCACGAGATGGGTGTCGCCGCCGAACGTGGCCGCGGGAGGCACGTCGTCGGAGGGGTCCTCATCCTGCGGTGGGAAGAGCAAGCGGTCGAACTCCGGGTCGTAGTCGGTGACGACGTCGCCATCGGTCAGCGGGTCGTAGGCGATGACATCGCACCCCGCTCCGCCGGTGAGGCGGTCGGTGCCCGGCCCGCCGGCGAGGAAGTCGTCGCCGTCGCCGCCGTCGAGGCTGTCGTCGCCGTCGCCGCCGTAGAGGGCGTCATTGCCACCGAGGCCGGCGAGGTTGTCCGCACCTTCGGTACCGATCAGCACGTCGGATTCGTCGGTGCCGGTGTCGGTCGTGTCGGGGTCGCAGAGGTCGCCCACACCGTCGCCGTCGACATCACCCTGGAACGGATCTGCCACGGCAGGGCACACGTCGATGGCGTCGTCGATGAAGTCGCCATCCGCATCCGCCAGGGCTGCCAGCGCAGGCAAGGCCTGCACCAGCAGCACGGACACGAAGACACCAAGGGCGAGCGAACGACGCATGTGGCGAACCCCTCCGCCGTGAATCGGCGACGGCAGCCTACCGAAGCGCTCGGCGCGGCGCGAGGCAGTCGGGCAGGGCCCGCCCCCGACATCGAGAGGGAGTAGAGACTCCGCTTCTACCCTTGATCGATGGTCGAGGAGCCCAAGGCCCCTTCCCGGTGCCCGTAACGGTGTCGTCACGGCGGGACGGTTGGATGTGCGGGAAAGGACGACCGATGCAACGTGCCCTCAGCCTTCTTGTCGTACTCGGACTGGCCGGGGCCGCCTGCGGCTCCAACCCCGCTGCTGCCCCGGCGACGAGCGTCGCCCCGACCAGTACCACCCTCGCCGATCTCCGCACCCCGGTGATCCTCGACTACTCGCCGACCGTGTCGGACGCGGGTGCCCTCGTGTTCCTCGCGGTCCACCCCGATCTTCGGCTGATCGGAGTGACCCTTCCCGGCCCCGGCGAGAGCCACTGCGAGTTCGGGGTGGCCCATACCCGGGGCGCATTGGCCGCTCTCGGTCGCAGCGACGTCGCGGTGGCGTGCGGCACCGACGAGGGTTACGGACGCCTCAATCCCTTCCCCGCCGATTGGAGGCAGAACGCCGACACCATCGACCTCCCCGAGGCGGAGGCCGGCGACGCGCCGCTCCCGGTCGCACTGCTGGCTGATCTCATCGCCGCCTCGGCGCGGCCGGTGGAGATCGTGGCCGTCGGGCCTCTCACCAACCTGGCGTTGCTCCTCGACGCCCACCCCGAGGTGGCGGACCGGATCGCCGGGATCACGATCATGGGTGGTGCGGTCGACGTGCCGGGCAACGTTCCGCCCTTCGCCTGGGCGAGCGCCAACGAGCACGCCGAGGTCAACTTCTGGGTGGACCCCGCCGCAGCGGCCCGGGTGATCGCCTCGGAGGTGCCGATCACCCTGGTCCCGCTCGACGCCACCAACTACGTCCCCGTCGATGCCAAGTTCCGCTCGGCGCTCCTGTCGACCCCGATGAGCCCGGCGTCGGAGCTCCTCGGCGGGGTGTGGCGCAACGCACCGGAGTGGATCCAGGGGGGCTACTACTTGTGGGACGAGCTGGCTGCGGCGGTCCTCGCCGACTCGAGCCTCGTCGAATTCGAGACCCGGGTGCTTGTCGTCGACGTGGTCGATGACGAGGTGGCGGGGTGGAGCCGGGAAGATCCCTCGGGGACACCGGTGCGGGTAGCGCTCTCCGCCGACCGGATCGCCTTCGAGACCCTGTTCTTGGCCACGGTGCTCGGCCGTCCAGCCTCGATCGACCGCCTCGTAGCGTCTGCCGGGGAGAGGGACTACTTCGATCATGTGCAGGCCATCGCTGCCGCCGCCGATGCCGCCCAAGAGGAGATCTTCGTGGCGTCCGCCGCGGCGCTCGGGTACGGCGAAGAGAATCTGGATGAAGCCTGGCTGGAAGTAGTGCTCGCCGCGGCGCCTGCCATCTTCGCTGGCCCGTTCAGCGACTTCCTTGCCGACCTTCGGTCCGTGACCCCACCCGATTCGCTGAACACGCTCCACCTCGCCTGGGTGGATGCTCTGGCCGACCTGCTGGCACATGAGGGCGAGGTCGTAGAAGCGCTCGAAGCCGCGGTCGAGACCGGGGAGGAATTGGCACTGCCGTACTTCACGCCCTTCCTCGAGGCATGCGGCGCCCTGACCGACTTCGCCGTGCAGCGCGGCCTCTTTGTCGATCTTGCGTGCTGAGCATCGTCGGACGTATGGGATCAGACCAATGCCTATGATGATCGAGTCCCGGAACCGGCGACAAAGCGGCGGATTCCACAGGGATCGAGACGATTGGGTCCCGCGCAGTTTCCTCCAACCCGTGAGGGTGGAGAGAAGGGAGTGACATGCGCGACAAGATCACGGCCCCCAAGGTCCATGCCGCCAAGGGCGGTCCCAAGCTGAGGATGATCACCGCCTACGACGCCCCCTCGGCGCGTATCGCCGAGGCGGCCGAGGCCGACGTCATCCTGGTCGGCGACTCGCTCGCCAACGTGGTGCTGGGCCGCGACACGACCCTCAGCGTGACCGTGGACGACATGGTGCACCACACTCGCGCCGTCACCGGCACCCGGCCCCAGGCCCTGGTGGTGGGCGACATGCCGTGGCTCTCCTTCCACATCTCTGCCGAGGACACGGTGCGCAACGCCGGCCGCTTGATCCGCGAGGGCGGAGCCGAGGCGGTGAAACTCGAGGGCGGGCGCAAGCGTCTGCCGATGATCCACGCCGTGTTGGACGCCGAGATCCCGGTCATGGGCCACCTCGGTCTCACCCCCCAGTCGGTGCATGCCATGGGCGGCTACCGCGTGCAGGGCAAGCAGGTGGAGGCGGCGCGCAACCTCATCGCCGACGCTCGGGCCCTCGATGAGGCCGGTGTGTTCTCCATCGTCCTCGAAGGCGTTCCCGACCTGCTCGCCGAGTTGATCACCAAGGAGGTCTCGGCACCCACGATCGGCATCGGTGCCGGCCCGCATTGCGACGGCCAGGTGCTCGTGCTCCACGATGTGCTCGGACTCACGGGCGATGCCAAGCCGGCCAAGTTCGTGCGTCGCTATGCCGACCTCGAAAGCGCCGCGGTGGAAGCGGTTCGCCGCTTCTTTGCGGACGTCCAGGACGGATCGTTCCCCTCCGACGAGGAGAGCTACCACATGTCCGAGGAGGCGGCACGCGCCCTGCTCTCCGACGGCTGATCGTCGGACTCCTCCTCATCTCGGCGTGCGGTGGTGGTGACGGCGCGTCGACCACCACACCACCGACAATCGCCGCCTCGTCGACGACCGTCACGATCGTCGACGATCCACTCGCCGCCTTCGATGTCATCGAGGTCGCGGTGTCGGGGGAGGCGTGGGAGGTGGCGCTCGCCGACACCGCCGAGTTGCGGGCCCGGGGTCTCATGGGTGTCACCGACCTCGGCGACCTCGACGGGATGCTCTTCTCCTGGGACGAAGACGTGGCAACCGGGTTCTGGATGAAGGACACGCTCATCCCACTCGACATCGCCTTCTTCACGGTCGCGGGTGAGTTGGTGGATCTGCTCCGCATGGAGCCATGCCAGTCCGATCCGTGCGAGGTATATCACCCCGCCGGACCGTATCGCTACGCCATCGAGACCGAGGTCGGCCGCTGGGATGCCCTCGACCGACCCGGATTGTTGGTGCCGGACCTCTAGGCAGGCGACGGTGCGAGGCATATGGTGTACCATATGGACATGGCCCGCAAGGAAGTCTTGGTGCAACTCGACGACGAACTCGTCGAGCGCCTCGACAGACTCGCCGCTCGACTCGGCGTGAGCCGATCGCATTTGCTCCGCCGCGGTGCGCTTGCCGTGCTCGAGGCCGAGGGGATCAAACGAGCCGACCGCGAACTGATAGCGGCCTATGGGCGCCTACCCCAGGATCCGCTCATTGTCGCCGCCGCCGGGCGGCTCGCCGCGGAGACCGTCCCCGAGTGGTAGCCCGCAGCGAGATCTACTGGGCCGACCTGGGACCACCCGCCGGCCGGCGTCCGGTGTGCGTGCTCACCCGTACCGCGGCCATCGATGCACTCAGTGCCGTGACCTGCGCTCCGATCACCCGCACCATCAGGGGAATCCGATCCGAAGTCGATGTGGGTCCCGGACAGGGCTTGCCCGAGGACGGGGTCATCACCTGCGACAACATCATCACCCTGCCGAAGACGAGCCTCGACCGCGGCCCCATCGGAGCGCTGAGCATCAAGAAGCAGGCCGAACTCGATCAGGCGCTGCGGTTCGCGCTGGAGATCGTGTTCTGAGGGGGACTCTGGAGCACGCCGTCGTCGCCGAGTACGAACAGACCTCGCCGGGTCCAGTCGGTGGATGCGGACCCTTCAATGTTTTGATATAGTACGAATTATGAAGATCACGATGGCCGATCACCCGCTCGTCGCCACCGACCGCCACGCCGAAGCCTTCAAGGCGTTGGCCCACCTGACCAGGCTCAAGGTCTTCTTCTTCCTGGCAAGTGAAGCCCGTGAGGTTTCCGCCGGCGAGATCGCCGAGACGCTCGACATCCCGGGTCCCACGCTCTCCCGCCACCTCGATCTGCTGCGTCGGGCGGGTCTCATCACCAGTCGGCGTGAAGAGCGCTTCATCTACTACTCCGTGACTCCCGAGATGACCTCGGACCTGATCCGACTCCTGGCTGCCTGTTGTTGAAAGGACGCGTCATGACCCAAACCGACGAAGAGATCCACACCACCGTCCGTGCCGCATACGCCCGCGTCGCCGTCACCAGCTCTTCGTGCTGCGCGCCGGACCCCACCGCGCTCGGATACCACCCCGAGGAACTCGCCGACCTCCCCGACGAAGCAGTCATGGGTCTCGGTTGCGGGAACCCGGTGGCGCTGGCCGACATCGAGGAGGGAGACACCGTGCTCGACCTGGGATCGGGCGGCGGGATCGACGTGTTCCTCGCGGCCCGGAAGACCGGCGCCGCCGGCCGGGTCATCGGCGTGGACATGACGCCCGAGATGCTGCAGCGCGCCGAGGTCAATGCCGGCCGGCTCGGCCTCGACAACGTGGAGTTCCGCCGTGGGCTGATCGAGGAGCTCCCGGTCGCTGACGCCAGCGTCGACGTCACCATCTCCAATTGCGTGATCAACCTCGCTCCCGACAAGCGCCGGGTGTTCGCTGAGGTTCTGCGGGTACTGCGGCCCGGCGGGAGGCTGGTCGTGTCCGACATCGTCACCGACGGCCCGCTTCCCGAATCCGTCACCGACGATCCTGCGGCCTGGGCCTCGTGTGTTGCTGGAGCCCTGCCGAGGGACGAGTACCTCGACGCCATGCGGGCGGCGGGACTGACCGACGTCGACGTGCTCAAGCAGGATGGATCGGGCCCCCTCTTCAGCATCACGGTGAGGGCCATGAAACCGCCCGCGCCTGAGCGTTCAGTGTGAGTGGGCGCGCCCTTCGTGCTGCATGCCACCGCCAACTCGGGAAGTCCGGGATGTAGGGCGAGTCGTCCCGATCGCGGTACTCGGTAGCCTGGTCGGCGTGGGCCATCGTGCCACGCTCGGTGTCGTGGTCGCCGTGCTCGCCGCCCACAACGTGGCGGGCAACCTCTGGGAGCCCCAGTGGGCCTATGTCCCGGCCAACCTGGTGATCGGAACCCTCATCGTGTGGTTGGCGGTGCGCTCGGGCGTGGACGCCGCGGACATCACCGGTCCCCGGTCGTGGCTGCGACGCGGACTGGTGGCCGGGGGAGTTGCCGGGGTCGTCGCAGCCGCCGCCATCGGCGTGGCGACGTCGTTTCCGTTCACCGGCGACGCCTTCGCCGACGATCGAGTGCTCGGGGTCGGGACCGTCGGCCTCCTCTTCCATGCCCTGGTGCGGATCCCGATCGGGACGGCGCTGTTCGAGGAGGTGGCGTTTCGGGGAGTGCTCCCCGCCCTGGGACGCCGGACGACGACGCCGCTCCGCGCCGATCTGCTCGCCGCGGCCCTGTTCGGGCTGTGGCACGTGATCCCGTCGCTGTCGGTGGCCACCGGGAATGCCGGGGCGGCCAGGTTCGCCGCCGGGATCGTCGTGGTGGCGGCCGTGGCCTTCACCGCATTGGTCGGTTTCGGGTTCTCCTGGATGCGGAACCGGTGGGGTCTGGCCGCACCCGTCGTGCTGCACGCCACCGTGAATGCGGCGGCATTCGTCGCGGCCTGGTCATTGGCGCGAGCGTGACGTTCCCTCCGTCACGCGTCGGCACCCTGAAGTGCCGCCAAATTCTCGCACCACGAGAGTCGAGATGCCGCGGCCCGTCCCGGACGAGTCCTAGTCGGCGACCCCGTCGCTCTCTTCCTCGACCACTCGCCACAGCCCGTCGCCGACGCGTTCCAGCACGATCTCGCGACCGCCCTAACACTCGGGTTCCTTCCACCACC
>JACRIT010000065.1 GCA_016215655.1 Acidimicrobiia bacterium | reverse complement strand
GCACAGGCGCCGGACTTAGGATCCGGTGGGCTTCGGTCCGATGTGGGTTCGAGTCCCACCGCCCGCACGAGCTTGGCATCGGGTAACGGGTAACGATCCTCGCCGAGTCCCTGGTGCCCAGTGCCTCGCCACGCGTCCTCTATCCTGTGTCCTTCCGGTCTTTCGATGCGGGTGTAGCTCAATGGCAGAGCTCCAGCCTTCCAAGCTGGTGGTGAGGGTTCGATTCCCTTCACCCGCTCGGCGGTCCGGTGGAACGGTCGGCTTGACGCCCCTGTAGCTCAGAGGACAGAGCAGGAGCCTTCTAAGCTCTTGGTCGGGGGTTCAAATCCCTCCGGGGGCACTTCCACCGGATCCTGTCATGGTGGCCGTAGCTCAGTTGGTTAGAGCGCCAGGTTGTGGCCCTGGAGGTCGGGGGTTCAAGTCCCCTCGGTCACCCCGAGGCGAGACGACATCGTCGTCTCGCCCTTCGTCGTCATGGGAGCGTCAGTGACCGAATTGCGTGAGATCGGCCCGTTCGAGCGGATGGTCACCTTGACCATCCCTCCGGAGGCACTGGAGGCGGGCAAGCGCAGTGCTGCGGCACGTCTCGCCAAAGAAGCCAAGGTGAAGGGGTTTCGCCCCGGCAAGGCGCCCCTCAAGGTCGTCGAAACCCTCGTGGGGGTCGAGGCGTTCCGCAAGGAGGCGATCGAAGACGCCATCCCGCCGGTGCTCACCAAGGCGCTGGAGGAAGCGGAGCTGTCGCCCGCCGTCACGCCTCGCCTCGCCGACATCCGCGACGGCGGCGAGACGGTCGACGTCGACGTCCTCATCACACTGTGGCCGACGCTCTCGGAGGTTCCCGAGTACGCGGGCATGCGCGTCGAGGTGGACATCCCCGAGGTCGGGGAGGATGACGTCACCGCCCAGGTGGAGCGGATGCGCCGCCAGTTCGCCGAGCTCGAGGATGTCTCCCGAGAGGGATTCGACGGCGACCTCGTGCTCGTCGATGTGAACACATCGCTCGACGGCGCGGAGTATTCGGCGGGATCGGCCAAGGACATGCTCTACGAGATCGGGTCCGGGGCGTTTCTCAGCGGGATGGATGAAGCGTTGCGCGGCGCCGGGGCGGGATCGATCGTCGCCTTCGACACTGCGCTTCCTCAGGGCATCGGCACCGATGGCGGCAAGCCGGTGAAGGTGCGCGCCCTGGTCAAGCAGGTGAAGGCGAAGCGACTGCCCGCGCTCACCGACGAGTGGGTGAAGGAGGTTTCGGAGTTCGAGAGCATCGCGGAGATGCGCGCCGAGCTCGCCGTCCAGATGGCCGACATCCGTCGCCGTTCGGCCTGGCGCCATGTGGAGGACCGCGCCCTGGCCGACCTCGTTGCTGCGCTCACGGTCGAGCTTCCCGCCGGTCTGGTCGAGGCCGAGATGGACTCCATCTTCCATCGGTTCGCCCACCGGCTCGAAGAGCAGGGGGTGCGCTTCGAGCAGTACCTCGCCCTCACCGGCCAGGACGACAAGAACTTCGTCGCCGATCTGCGGTCGCAAGCGGAGCTCAACCTCAAGATTCGCCTCCTCCTCGAGGGGGTCGCGGATCAAGAGGGAATCACCGTGGAGCGTCCGGAGTTGGAGGATGCGATAACGGCGCTCGCCGCGGTCGCCCGGGTGTCCCGGGAGGACTATGTGGCAGCGCTTTCCGAAGGTGGTCGGGAACTGGCACTTGCCGGTGATATCCTCCGTCGCAAGGCGATCGATCGGATCCTCGATCTCGTGGTGCCGGTCGACGCCACCGGCGCCGACGTCGAATTGCCCCCGCGGGCGGAGACGAAGTCGGTGGTCGGAGACGGGGATGACGCCGCAGGGGCCAGCCCCGGCGATGATGACGGGCCCGAGCCCGCGGAGGTTTGACGCATGATCGAAAACAGCTACCTGGTGCCCACCGTCATCGAGCAGACGAGTCGCGGCGAGCGCGCCTTCGACATCTACAGCCGGTTGCTCAAGGAGCGGATCATCTTCCTGGGCACCCCCATCGACGACACCGTGGCCAATCTGATCATGGCCCAACTGCTCCACCTCGAGGGCGACGATCCCGACAAGGACATCGCGCTGTACATCAATTCGCCGGGCGGGGCGATCACCTCGCTCATGGCCATCTACGACACGATGAACTTCATCAAGCCCGACGTCGCCACCTACTGCATGGGCCAGGCGGCTTCGGCGGCGGCCGTGCTGCTCGCCGCCGGCGCCAAGGGCAAGCGTTTCGCCCTGCCTCACGCCCGGGTGATGCTCCACCAGCCCCACATCGGGGGTCTCGAGGGACAGGCGACGGACATCGAGATCCACGCCCGTGAGATCATCCGGGTGAAGGAGGACATGAATCAGATCCTGTCCTTCCACACCGGGCAGCCGATCGAGAAGATTCGGGTGGACACGGATCGCGACTACTGGATGACTGCCGGCGAGGCCAAGGACTACGGCGCCATCGACGCCATCCTCGAGGGCCGTCAGCTCAAGGCCGTCGCCGGTTAGTCGAAGGGAGCTCGTGATGACCAAGTTCGGCGAAGGCGGCGACCTGCTCAAATGCTCGTTCTGCGGGAAGTCGCAGAAGCAGGTCAAGAAGCTCATCGCCGGGCCTGGCGTGTACATCTGCGACGAGTGCATCGAGCTCTGCAACGAGATCATCGAAGAAGAGCTCGCCACCACGCAGGAGACACCGTTCTCCGAGCTCCCCAAGCCCGCCGAGATCAATCGCTTCCTCGACGAGTACGTCGTCGGCCAGGACAAGGCGAAGCGGGTGCTGGCGGTCGCCGTGTACAACCACTACAAGCGGGTTCGCGCCGGCCAGCGTCCCAAGGACGATGTCGAGCTGTCGAAGTCGAACATCTTGCTCATCGGCCCGACCGGTTCGGGCAAGACGCTCCTGGCGCAGACCCTGGCGCGGCTGCTGAACGTGCCCTTTGCCATCGCCGACGCCACCGCCCTCACCGAGGCGGGGTATGTGGGCGAGGACGTCGAGAACATCCTCCTCAAGCTGATCCAGGCCGCCGACTTCGACATCAAGCGTGCCGAGACCGGGATCATCTACATCGACGAGATCGACAAGATCGCCCGCAAGGCGGAGAACCCCTCGATCACCCGCGACGTCTCGGGCGAAGGCGTGCAACAGGCGCTGCTGAAGATCCTCGAGGGCACCGTCGCCTCGGTGCCGCCGCAGGGCGGGCGCAAGCACCCTCACCAGGAGTTCCTGCAGATCGACACCACGAACATGCTCTTCATCTGCGGGGGAGCATTCGGCGGGCTCGAACACATCATCGAGGCCCGCACCGGCAAGCGGGCGATCGGCTTCGATGCCCACGTCCACGCCAAGAAGACCCGAGACGGAGACACCCTGTCCCAGGTGCTGCCCGAAGACCTCATGGCCTTCGGGTTGATCCCCGAGTTCATCGGACGCCTTCCCGTGGTCTCCACGGTGCACGATCTCGACCGAGACCAGATGATCAAGGTGCTGCTCGAGCCCAAGAACGCCCTGGTGAAGCAGTACGCCAAGTTCTTCGAGATGGACGGGGTCGAGCTGATCTTCACCGACGACGCCCTCGGTGCGGTCGCCGACCAGGCTCTGCTGCGCGGCACCGGGGCCCGGGGCCTGCGTGCCATCCTCGAAGAGGTGCTGCTCAACACGATGTACGAGCTGCCCTCCCGCCACGATGTCGCCCGAGTGGTCATCGACGGCACCGTGGTCCGGGAGCGGGTGAACCCGACCCTGATCCCGATGCAGGACATCGGCAAGACCCTGCCGAAAGAACGAAGCGCCTAGCCGTCGGTTGGGCTCGCCAGGGTGCCGTTTCTCGAGCGCCAGTCATCAGTCATCAGTCTTCAGTCTTCAGCCCGAGGCGGGTGTCTGGCTGATGACTGAGGACTGAAGACTTCATATACACTCCTCCCATCATGACCCAGGGTTCCGATGGACCAGGCGTACGACCCGCAGCGCGTCGAGGCCGACTGGTATGCCCGGTGGGAGCAGGCCGGCGTATTTCGGCCTGAGGTCAATCCTGACGGCGAGCCCTTCTGCATCGTCATCCCCCCGCCCAATGTCACCGGCTCACTGCACATGGGGCACGCGCTCGACCAGTCGATCCAGGATCTCATCATCCGCCGCAAGCGCATGCAGGGCTACGCCGCCCTCTGGCTGCCGGGGACGGACCATGCCGGTATCGCCACCCAGATCGTGGTCGAGCGGGAGCTGGCCAAAGAGGGGCTGACGCGCACCGAACTCGGGCGCGAGCGGTTCATCGAACAGGTCTGGATGTGGAAGGCGCAGTCGGGTGGCGCCATCACCCAGCAGATCCGGCGCATGGGATTCTCCACCGACTGGAGCCGCGAGCGATTCACCATGGATCCCGGCCTGTCCGACGCGGTGAAGAAGACCTTCGTCGACCTGTACCACGAGGATCTGATCTATCGGGGAAAGCGCATCATCAACTGGTGTCCCCGGGATCACACCGCGATCAGTGACGTCGAGGTCGAGCACGAGGACGAGACGGGGGAGTTGGTGCACATCCGGTACCCCTTCGCCGCGGGCACCGGGGGCATCGAAGTCGCCACCACGCGTGCCGAGACGATGCTCGGCGACACCGCGGTGGCGGTGCATCCCGACGACCTGCGCTACCGGCACCTGGTCGGAACCATGGTCCGGTTGCCGCTCGTCGGTCGTGAGATCCCGATCGTGGCCGATGACGCCGTGGACCCGGCGTTCGGCACCGGTGCGGTCAAGGTGACCCCGGCCCACGATCCGACCGACTTCGAGATCGGCCAGCGTCACGGGCTCGACGCCATCGTGATGCTCGATGAGGCGGGAGTGGTGAACGCCGCCGGAGGTCGCTTTGCCGGCCTCGACCGCTTCGATGCCCGCCGCGCCGTGAAGGAGGCGCTCGAGTCGGAGGGGGCGCTCGTCGCGGTGGAGGTCCACGAACATTCGGTCGGCCACTGCCAGCGCTGTCACACGGTCATCGAGCCCTACCTGTCGGAGCAGTGGTTCGTGCGGGTGGCGCCGCTGGTCGGTCCGGCGATCGAGGCGGTGAAGCGCGGCGACATCCGCTTCGTGCCGGAGCGATGGGAGAAGACCTACTTCCATTGGATGGAGAACCTCCGGGACTGGACCATCTCGCGCCAGATCTGGTGGGGGCACCGCATTCCGGCCTGGTACTGCGATGCCTGCGGTGAGATCACCGTGGCGGTCACCACGCCCACGGAGTGCTCGTGCGGCTCGACGGCGCTGCGTCAGGACGAGGACGTCCTCGACACCTGGTTCTCCTCGGGGCTGTTCCCCTTCTCCACGCTGGGCTGGCCCGACGACACCCCGGATCTCCGCAGGTTCTACCCGAATGCCGCCCTGGTCACCGGCTACGACATCATCTCGTTCTGGGTGGCGCGGATGATCAAGTTCGGCTTGCACCTCACCGGAGAGAAGCCGTTCACCGATGTGGTGATCCACGGCCTGGTGCGGGCCGACGATGGTCGCAAGATGTCGAAGTCGCTCGGCAACGCCATCGACCCCCTCGATCTCGTGCGTGAGCACGGAGCCGACGCCTTGCGCCTCTCCCTCATTCAGGCAGCCGCCAACAACCAGGATGTCCCGTTCCAGGTCGAGTGGGTGGATGCCGCCCGTCGCTTTGGCAACAAGCTGTGGAACGCGGTGCGTTTCGCCCTCGGGCATCTCGGAGAGCAGTCGGTGCCGGCCGACGGCGGATATCCCGACGCGCCCGGGCCCGAAGCCGCCTGGGTGTTGTCTCGGCTCCACGACGTGGCGGGTGAGATCGATGCTGCCCTCGACGAGTATCGCTTCGCAGACGCCTACGCCACCCTCTACAGCTTCGCCTGGTCGGAGGTGTTCGACTGGTATCTGGAGCTGGCCAAGTCGCAGTTGCGCGAGGGTGATGCCGCCACCCGGAGCACCCTCGGTGCCGTGATCCGCGATCTCCTCAAGCTCTTCCATCCGGTCACGCCGTACATCACCGAGGAGCTGTGGAGCCACCTCGTCGGAGATGGATTCATCGCGGTGGCACCGTGGCCGCGGCCGCCTCGGCATGAGCCGCCGCCGAGCTTCGAGGCCTTCCGCGAAGTGGTGAGCGGAGTCCGCCGGTTCCGCGCCGAGCACGGCCTGTCGCCACGCCAGCCCCTTGCGGTGACCATGCTCGATCCCGATGGCGTCATGGAGCCGTGGTGGTTGCCGCAGCTCAAGGCCCTGGCGGGATTCGAACCGGTGGCCGGCCCCGGCACCCCGCAAGGGGCCTTCAGCCGCGTCGTCTCCGGATCGCTCCAGGCGGTCATCTCCCTGGAGGGACTCGTGGACGTCTCCGCCGAGCGGGCGCGCCTCGACCGGGAGATCACCGAACTCGAGACATTGCGGGCGAAGGCCACGGCGAAGCTCGACAACCCGCAGTTCGTCGAGAAGGCACCACCGGAGATCATCACCAAAGAGCGTGACCGGGTGACCGACCTGTCGGCCACCCTGGAGAAGCTGACCGCGCAACGATCCGAGTTGGGGTAGCCACGAACCACGCCGCCGCCATCGCCTATCTCGACGCCCACATCGGGCGCGGGGTGAAGCCGGGGCTGGAGCGAATCTCCGGTCTCCTGGACATGCTCGCCCGTCCCGACGAGGCGTATCCCATCGTCCACATCGCAGGCACCAACGGCAAGACCTCGACTTCGCGCATGATCGCCGCCCTCATCGCCGCGCACGGGCTCAAGACCGGGCTCTTCACCTCTCCGCATCTCGACCGCGTCGAGCAGCGGTTCGAGGTCGGCGGATTCGTGATGTCGCCCGAGGAATTCGCCGAGGCGATGTCCGCGATCGCTCCGGTGGTGGATCTGTACGAGCAGCGTTCGGGCGATGGGATCACCTACTTCGAGCTCACCACGGCTCTGGCGTTCGCCTGGTTCGGGGAGAAGACGGTGGATGCCGCGGTCCTCGAGACGGGCCTCGGAGGCCGGTGGGATGCCACCAACGCCGCCACCTCCGAGGTCGCCGTCGTTACCAACATCGCCCTCGAGCACACCGAGTACCTGGGCAGCACCATCGCGGCGATCGCCGCTGAGAAGCTGGCGATCCTCGATCCCGGCGCCTATCTCGTCACCGGAGACATGCACCCCGACGCCCTGGCGGTTGCCGAGCTACGTGCCACCGAGCAGGGTGCCACCTGGTTCCGCTTCGGTATGGACTATCGGCCTGTGGACCCCGCCCCGTCGGACCACGGATGGGTGTTCGGCGTCGCCGGTGTCCACGACGAGTACACCGGTCTGGACCTCCGCATGCGCGGACGCCACCAGGTGACGAACTTCGCGGTGGCGGTCGCCGCCGTCGAGGCCCTCTTCGACCGGGCGCTCGACGAGGCGGCGGTGCGCGAGACCGCGGCCCGGGTCACCTCGCCCGGCCGCCTCGACACCCTGGGTCGAGAGCCGTGGCTGGTGGCCGATGGGGCCCACAACCCTGCGGGCATGGAGACCCTCGCCGCGGCGCTGCGCGAGGAGTTCGCTGGCGTGGGCTGGGTGCTGGTGTTCGGCGCGATGCGAGACAAGGACGTCGCCGCCATGCTCGATGCCCTTGCCGGCAGAGTCGTCGAAGCCCACACTGCCGCCGCCGATTCGCCGCGTGCCATGGCCGCCGACGAAGCCGCCGCGCTGGTGACGGATCGCCTTGGAATCCCGGCCACCCCGCACGGTTCGGTGGCGGAGGCCCTGGTCGCCGCTCGCGCCAGCGGGACCCACGTGCTCATCACGGGATCGCTGTACGTGGTCGGAGAGGCCCGCGCGGCGCTAGGGGTGGGGTGAGTTGACACTGGCAATTCGCAATTCGCAATTCGTCGGAAGCACGAGAGGCTCCCGTCACCCATTGCCAGTTTCCAGTTCGGGTTCTGGGCCTGGGTAGCGGGTAACGGGTAACGGGTAGCGAAGCCCTGCACCGTCTGACGAAGTTGCGAATTGCGAATTGCGAATTGCGATGATTTCGGCGGAGCCCCCACCGTCCCCAACTACCCTCCCTGGCTCATGGAACACACCTTTGTCATGGTCAAGCCCGACGGGGTGAAGCGTCGCCTGGTCGGCGAGGTGATCGGGCGCCTGGAGCGCAAAGGGCTCACGCTGGTCCGCATGCGAATGCTTACCATCGACCCGGCGATGGCGGGGCGGCACTATGCCGAGCACACCGCCAAGCCTTTCTTCGGCGAGCTGGTGGCGTTCATCACCAGCGGTCCGGTGGTAGCCATGGAGTGGTCCGGTCCCAAGGCGGTATCGATCGTGCGCACCCTCATGGGACCCACCAACCCCGCTGAAGCGCCGCCGGGCACGCTGCGCGGAGACTATGGGACGATCATCACCGAAAACATCGTCCACGGCTCGGACTCTCCAGAGAGCGCGGCGCGCGAGATCGCACTCTTCTTCGACTGAGCGGCGCAGCGGATAGCGAGCCCCGGAATCTGGAGTCAGCCCGATATTGGGCTGGCTCCAGATCGAACCAGCGTCCTATCCGCTGAGCCTCTGAGCGCCGCCCGGGAGTCGGGCGCGTAACGGATCGCTGGGCGATTCGGAGCGAAACCCCCTGTGCCGACGTCGATTTCGCTACGCGGTATATAGGCAGGGCGGGGGTAGACTCGCCTCCAACCCAGTGGGGACTCCACCATGGTGAGCAATCTCGCGTCGCTGGCCACCCGCGACATGGCAATCGACCTCGGTACCGCGAACACCCTCGTGTACGTACGCGGCCAGGGCATCGTGCTCAATGAGCCTTCGGTGGTTGCCATCAATACCCGCGACAACCGGGCCCTCGCCGTGGGTGTCGAGGCGAAGCGGATGATCGGCCGGACCCCCTCCCACATCCAGGCCATCCGGCCGCTGCGAGACGGTGTGATCGCCGACTTCGACATCACCGAGAAGATGCTCCGGTACTTCATCAAGAAGGTCCAGCCACGGCGTTGGGCCCGCCCCCGGATCATCATCTGCGTCCCCTCCGGGATCACCGGCGTCGAGCGACGAGCGGTCGAAGAGGCCGCCTATCACGCCGGCGCCCGCCGCGCCTATACGATCGAGGAGCCGATGGCTGCTGCCATCGGGGTCAATCTCCCCATCCACGAGCCGACGGGTTCGGTGATCGTAGACATCGGTGGTGGGACGACCGAAGTGGCGGTCATCTCCATGGGAGGCATCGTCGTATCCCGGTCGGCACGCATCGCCGGCGACGAACTCGACGAGGCCATCGTGAACTGGGTGAAGAAGGAGTACAACCTCCTGCTCGGCGATCGCACCGCAGAGCAGCTGAAGATGGCCATCGGGTCGGCCTGGCCATTCAGCGACGAGCCGAATGCCGAAATCCGTGGTCGTGACCTCGTCACCGGCCTTCCCAAGACCGTGGTCATCACCGCCGCGGAGGTGCGTGAGGCGATCGAGGAACCCGTCGCCGGCATCATCGACGCGGTCAAGTACTGCCTCGACAAGACGCCTCCGGAGCTCTCGTCGGACGTCATGGAGCGGGGGATCGTCATCACCGGGGGAGGCGCCCTCCTCCGGGGGCTCGATGTTCGCATTGCCAACGAGACCGGGACCCCCGTCGTCACCGCCGAGAACCCGCTGCATTCGGTGGTTCTCGGATCCGGTGCCTGCCTGGAGGAATTCGACATCCTTCAGGAAGTGCTGACGACGACGGCGGGGAACCTCTGACGGCGGGCCGCTGATGTGGCGGCCGAGCAATGTCGATCGTCCCACCGGGATCTTCATCGGGCTGATCGTCATCTCCCTGGTGCTCGTCACCCTCGACCTGCGTGCCCAGGGTGCGGGCCTGGGATCGACGTTGCGCGAAGGCACCCAGACGATCTTCACGCCGGTGCAACGCGCCTTCTCGGCCGCCAGCCGGCCGGTCGTGGACTTCTTCGAGAGCGTGAGCGACCTGTTCAGCCTCCGCGACGAGAACCGGCGCTTGCGCGAGGAGATCACCGCCCTCGAAGCAGAGGTCCAAGAGACCGAGAGCATCCGCATCCGGGTGCGCGAGTTGGAGGCATTGCTGGACGTCAGTGCGCCTGAGGAGGTCGATACCATCGCCGCCCGGGTGCTGGCCATCGGGGTCTCCGAATTCGATCACCTCCGGGTCATCGACAAGGGCAGCGACGACGGCATCGGCCTCGACATGCCGGTCCTCGACGAGGGCGGCCTCATCGGGCGAATCGAGTCCGTGACCGACACGGTGGCACGGGTGATCCTCATCACCGATCCGACGCTGGTGATCGCAGTGCGGGTCGAACGCACCGGAGAGACCGGAGTGCTCAAGGGCCGGGGGAGCGGTCCCATGAACCTCGAGATGTTCGACCGCGATACCGCCGTGGTCGAGGGTGACCTGCTCATCACCGCCGATGGCCGCTTCCCGGCGGGAATTCCCGTGGCGGTGGTGCTCGAACCGGCCCGCTCGGAGGTGGGGTTCTTGCGGACGACGGCACGGCCGGCCGCGGCGATCACCCGGATCGATTTCGTCAAGGTGCTCGTGTGGACCCGCGACGATGCCATCGTCGAGGGGTTCGAGGGAGGCGACCGGCTTCCCACCCCGGTGCCGCTCGATCCCTCCGGCCCAGCCGAAGGGGAGACCGACACCGCTCCCACCACGACGAGCACCACGACGACGACGATCCCCGGAACCACGACCGTGCCGGGCATCGAACCGTGAAGGCGCGTCACGCCATCCTCGTGGTGCTGATCGTCATCGTGGCGGTGGCCGTGCAGACGACCGTGTTCAACCGGCTCCGGCTGTTCGATGCCGCCCCGGCACTGGTCCTGCTGGTGGTGCTCGCCTACGCCCGCTACCTGCCGGCGGAGTACGCCCTGCTCACCGGGTTCGGCGCAGGTCTGTTCCAGGACCTGCTCGCCGAGAGCCCGCTCGGCCTGTGGGCTCTCGTCCTGACCTCCGTGGCCTATTCGGTGTTGCGCTTCCGGGATCGATTCGAGGACGATTTCGGGTTCGTGGGGCCCTTCGTGCTCGGTGTCACGATCGGCGCCCTGGCGCTCTTCGCCGTGCTCGGCACGATCTTCGGAGAGAAGACCCTGGCCGATGCCGGAGCCTTGAAGAAGATCGCACTGCCGGCGATATACAACGTGGCCCTGGCACCGCTCATCCTCCCGCTCGCCCCGCTCAGCCTCGGCATCAGCCGCTCCCGAGATACGGCCTTCCGCCTGTGAAGACCGGCCTCCGACTCGCCGCGCTGGGTGGGCTCGTTGCCCTGATGTTCTCGCTGCTCCTGCTGCGCATGTGGGTGCTCACGGTGACCGACCTCGAGGTCGCTCTCGAGACCGCCGAGAGCCAGCAGATCCGCACGGTGGTCATCGAGGCGCCTCGCGGGGACATCTTCGATCGCGAGGGCAAGGAGATCATGGCGGGCACGGTGGCCTCCCTGCGGGTCATCGTCGATCGCAAGCTGGTGCCCCTCGAACAGGAAGAAGGGCTGATCCAGAACCTGTCGGCGCTGCTCGGGATTCCGGCCGTCGAGATCCAAGCAGAGTTCACCGCGCGGGGCTCCGGCGCCCGCTTTCCTCTCGGTGACGAGATCGACGAGGCCACCGGGGTATTCGTCCTCGAGAACAACGAGCGCTTTCCCGGGGTGACCGTCGAGGCTGTTCCCGTCCGGGTGTATCCGCTCGGCGAGACGGCCGCGCACGTCGTCGGCTACATCGGAGCCCCCGGCGAGGAGGATCTGACGCGGCCCTACATCTCCCTCGCCGACCGGGTGGGCAAGTTCGGTGTCGAGCGGTACTACGACCGCCTGCTGCGTGGGACGCCGGGCGCGGTCACCTATCGGGTGAACGCGCGCGGCAACATCCTCGGGGTGATCGAAGAGATCCCGCCGCAGCCCGGCGGGAGTCTCGTCACCACCATCGATCTGGATCTGCAGCGGTTCGTGGAGAACACCCTGCTCTCCGCGATCGCCCTCGCCCGTCAGGACGGCGAGCCGGTGAAGCGGGCCTCGGCGGTCGTCCTCGACGTCACCGACGGGTCGGTGCTGGCGATGGCGTCTCTGCCCTCATTCGATCCGGCGGTCTTCTCCGACGGCAGGCTCACGGAACTGGAGTGGATCGCGCTGTCCGAGAAGGCGGCGTTCAACAACTTCGCCATTCAGGGTGCCTACCCGCCCGGTTCGTCGTTCAAGACGATCGTGTACGCACTGGCCGCCGAGAAGAAGATCTACCCCGTGCTCCAGGAGGAGTACCAGGACCTCGATCGCTCGCAGGATCCGACGCTGTTCTTCTCGGATGGCGAGTTGCGGTTCCCCAGCACACCGGTGCTTCGCGACTGGAAGCGCAAGGGCCATGGTCTGGTGAACCTCAGCGAGTCGCTGCGCCAGTCCGTGAACACCTACTACTGGTCGATCGCCTTGCAGATCTGGTTGAACCGCGGGGTGGGCTACGAGGAGGACGAACTCCAGCTATGGGCACGGCAGCTCGGCCTGGGCGAGCCCACCGGCATCGATCTCCCGTTCGAGCAGGCCGGGCTGGTCCCTGACCGCGAGTGGTTCCAGTACAACCAGCAGAACCAAACCGGCCTGGTGCGTGCCGAAGGTGGGTGGGCGGGCGGTGACGTCATGAACATCGCCACCGGGCAGGGTGCGCTCACCGTCACGCCGCTGCAGATGGCGGTCGCCTATGGGGCGCTCCTCAATGGAGGCACGGTGTGGCAGCCGCGGGTGGCGGAGTCGGTGCGCGACTCCGAGAACAACGTGATCTTCACGAACCTCCCGTCCATCATCCGCAAGATCGAGCTCAGTGAGGAGACGGTGGCGCAACTCCGCGCCGACCTCAACGGAGTCGTGAATGGTGTCACCGGCACCGCACGTCCGGCCTTCGCCGGATTCTGCGACGACGAGCGCGACTTCGAATGCGCCGCCCTCCAGGATGTCGGCGGCAAGACCGGCACCGCCGAGATCGTGCAGGAACGCGAGGCGACGGATCCGGCGGACATCCCGGAACCCAACCAGGATCCCTACGACTACATCCTCCGTCAGGCCGAGGGACGGGGCGACGAGTACTACGGCCCGGAGATCGTCGAGGCGCAGCAGGCGGTCGACACGGCATGGTTCGTCGGCGTGGCGCCGCTCAGCGATCCTCGCTGGGCCGTGGCGATCGTGATCGATCAGGGTGGCTCCGGCGGCCGGGTGGCGGCCCCCGCTGCTCGACGCGTCTTCCAGTATCTGATGGGCGAGGACCCCGATCCGCTGCGTCCCGGAGCGGACACCGAGCGATGAGGACGATGAACTCCGTCGAGTTGAAGGCGCGGGCCTCGGTGAAGCCCGACGTCGTCCTCCTCATCGTGGTGGCCGCCCTCACCGCACTCGGGATCATCATGATCTTCACCGCCTCGGCGCCCAGGCTCGAGACCGCCGGGGGAAGTCGATCGGCGCAGATGGTGCGGCAGATCATCTACGTCGGCTTCGGTGTCGTGGTGATGTTCGTGGCCACCTCGATCTCCGATCGCACCTGGCAATCGCTGGCGCCGGTGGTCTACGTCACCGCGTTGTTGCTCCTGCTGGCGGTGCTGAGTCCGGTGGGGGCCATCCGTCAAGGGGCGCAGCGGTGGATCTCGCTCGGGATCATGGACCTCCAGCCATCGGAGGTGGCGAAACCCGCGGTGGTCATGGCGTTAGCGGTGCTGCTGGCTCCGATGACCGAGGCGACGATGCGATGGCTGCGGATCGCCAAGGCCCTGGCCATTGCCGCCGTTCCCGCGGCGCTGGTGTTCGTCCAGCCGGACCTGGGCACCGCGCTCGTCTTCGGCTTCGTCACGGTGGCGATGCTCTTCGTCGCGGGCACCTCGGTGCGCCAGATCGTGTTCCTGCTCGTGGTCGGGCTCATCGCGGTGCTCGCCGCCCTGGAACTCGGGGTGCTCCATGAGTACCAGGTGGCCAGACTGACCGGGTTCCTCAACTCCGACGAGCACGCGCTCTCGTACAACTACAACCAGAACCAGAGCCAGATCGCCATCGGCAGCGGGGGACTGTTCGGTCAGGGTCTGTTCGAGGGCACCCAGACCAATCTCGCATTCGTGCCTTCACAGAGCACCGACTTCATCTTCACCGCGATCGGCGAGCAGCTCGGGTTCGTAGGAGGTGCGCTCGTCATCGGCCTCTTCGGGGTGATGATCTGGCGGATCCTGCGGGTGGCGTCCCAGGCCCGGGACCGATTCGCCCAGCTCACCGCTGCCGGGATCGCCGCCATGCTCGCCTTCCACGTGTTCGTCAATGTCGGGATGACCCTCGGCATCCTGCCGGTCACCGGGATCCCGTTGCCGTTCATTTCGTATGGCGGCTCGTTCTACATGTCGATGGGGCTGTGCGTCGGTGTGGTGAATTCGATCTGGATGCGGCGCGCCCGCGTCCCCGGCCAGAGGCAGATGCCGGAGTAGGGAAGTCTCCAGTCTCCAGATTCCAGATTCCGCGTCCTCATCGGGTATCGGCGCTCCGTCCGGTACCCGGCAACCGACGCCTCTGGCATCTGGCATCTGGCGTCTACTCTGCTCCCCATGGACCGTCGCGACGATCGAGGCTGGGTCGAAGTCATCTGCGGGCCGATGTTCTCCGGCAAGTCCGAGGAGCTCATCCGTCGCATCACCCGGTACTCCATCGCCCGCATCCCCACCCAGACCTTCAAGCCGGTGATCGACGTGCGCTTCGCCACCCACGAAGTGGTGTCGCATTCCTCCCTGTCGACGGCGGCCGAACCCGTCGCCACGAGCGAAGAGCTGCTCGCCAAGGTCAAGGCGGCGACCGTGGTGGTCGGCATCGATGAGGCACAGTTCTTCGATCGGGGCCTCGTGGAGGTGGTCGACCGGCTCGCCGCCGCCGGCAAGAAGGTGATCGTGGCCGGCCTCGACCTCGACTACCTCGGCCGGCCGTTCGAGCCCATCCCGACACTCATGCTCCGCGCCGAGTACGTCACGAAGAGCCTCGCCGTATGTCATCGCTGCGGGGGAGCGGGAATGTTCACCCAGCGGGTGATCCAGTCGGACGAGTTGGTGGTGCTCGGGGCCGAGGGGGCCTACGAGTCGCGCTGCCGCCGCTGCTACGACCCGTCGGAGGGTCAGCAGGCGCGTCTCGACATCGGCGGCTGAATCGGTTCTCGGTCTGGGTTCCATCGCCGTGTAGACTGCCCGCTCAGCGGGTAGTTCCCGGCGGCCTCGCCGCCTCCATCCGCTCAAGCCGGAGTCTTGCCGATGCCGATGTTGCATACCGAGTCGATCGCCGCGGCGCCACCCTCGCGCCCGGCACCTTCGGAGAACAGCGCGCGGCGACTCCGGGAAGCACCGTCGTTCGAGAGTCGCCCGCCATCGCGGGCGCCGAAGGGATTTCCCCATGGGGTTGTTTCGCAAGAACCGCGCGCAGGTCATCCGGCGGGGGGTGGGAGAGCGAGCCGTCGAGGAGCGGAAGACTCGACGCGTCGGCGGTAGCACCGTCGAGATTCGCCGGGTCACCGAGGTCGTCGCCGACGCGATCAAGCAGAAGCCACGGGAGCGCCGTCGATCCGAAGGATCGCGCCGTGCTCCGCGCGTGTCGCGGGGGGGCCGGGCTTCGACCCGCCCGATACCCGAGTACATCGCCCCGCCGCCGAGCACCGAGCGCAAGCAGATGCTGGTGCGCCGCACCCCCCATCAGACCCAGATCGTCGTGCTCGAGGGGGCGCTGCTCGTCGAGCACTACGTGGCGCGGTCGGATCGACCCTCGCTGACGAACAACATCTATCTGGGCAAGGTGCGCAACGTGCTCCCGGGCATGGAGGCGGCCTTCGTCGACTTCGGCGAGCCGAAGAATGGTGTGCTCTACGCAGGCGACGTCGCCGGCAACGGATCCGGCCAGAAGCGCCAGCGGATCGAGAAGGCTCTCAAGACCGGTGATGAGCTTCTCGTCCAGGTCGAGAAGGACGCCATGGGTCACAAGGGTGCCCGGCTCACCAATCAGATCAACCTCTCCGGGCGCTACGTCGTGCTCGATCCCAACGTCGACAAGCCGTCGGTGAGCCGCCGGCTGTCCGACGCCGAGCGCGAGCGGCTCAAGGAGATCGCCCGCCAATTGATCGCCGAGTTCGAGCTCGGCGGTTTTGGGATGATCGTGCGCACCGCGGCGGAAGGGGCCTCCAAGGAGGAGATCGCCGTCGACATCGAGCGGCTGCTCCAGGTATGGGCCGACATCCAGGAGTCGCTGCCCAAGGGGGGAGCCCCGCGGCTCATCTACGAGGAGCCGCCGCTCGTCATCCGGGTCATCCGCGAGCACTTCACCCGCGACTTCCGCCGGCTGCTCATCGACGATCGGGGGACCTTCGAGGAGGTCGTTGCCTATCTCGAAGCGACGGACCCGGACCTCGTGTCACGCGTCGCCCTGTACGACGAGGATCTCCCCATCTTCGAGCGATTCCATGTCGAAGACCAGTTGCGCAAGGCGCTGGACCGCAAGGTATGGCTGCCATCTGGAGGCCACATCGTGGTCGATCGCACCGAGGCGCTCACCGTCATCGATGTGAATACGGGCCGCTTCGTCGGCCACTCGAACCTCGAAGAGACCGTCCTCCAGAACAACCTCGAGGCCGCCGCCGAGATCGCCCATCAGCTGCGCCTGCGCGACATCGGCGGGATCATCGTCATCGACTTCATCGACATGGAGATCACGAAGAATCGCGATGCCGTGCTCCAGAAACTCCGCGAGGAATTGGCGCGTGACAAGACCCGGACCCAGGTGTTCGAGGTCTCGAACCTCGGGCTGGTCGAGATGACCCGGAAGAACGAATCGGAGGGGCTCCTCGAATCGTTCAGCCACGTGTGCCCCACCTGTGCCGGCCGCGGGGTGGTCCTGTTCGAGGATGCGGCCACCGCCGGGGCCGCCATGCCGGTCGCCGGGGGAGAAGGTTGAGTCCCGTCGAGGGGCTATAGTGGCGCCCGTTCCCCGGCCTGAGGTCTCGTTCACCATGTACGCCATCATCCGCACCGGCGGCAAGCAAACCAAGGTTCACGAGGGCGATGTCATCGACGTCGAACGCCTCCACGGCGACGGCGAGGTGACCTTCACCCCGTTGCTGCTCGTCGATGACAAGGGCAAGGTGACCTCGGGCCGCGAGGAACTGCGCAACGCCAAGGTGACTGCTCGCGTGCTCGGCGCCTCGGCCGGTGAGAAGATCGAAATGTTCAAGTACAAGGCGAAGACCGGGTACCGCCTGCGCGGCGGACACCGGCAGAAGTACACCCGCCTCGAGGTGCTCAAGATCGAGGGTCCGAAGAAGGCTGCTGCCAAGAAGGCGCCGGCCGTGGGTGAGGAGGGCTGAGATGTCGAAGACCAAGGGCGGCGGCTCGACCAAGAACGGCCGCGACTCGCACGCCAAGCGGCTCGGGACGAAGGCCTTCGACGGTCAGGCCGTGGAAGCCGGCGCCATCATCATCCGTCAGCGGGGTACCAAAGTGCATCCCGGCGAGAACGTCGGCAAGGGGAGCGACGACACCCTGTTCGCCACCGCCACCGGCACGATTGCCTTTGGCTCTCGCCGCGGGCGGCGCGAGGTCAGCGTCCGCACCGCGGACTGACGGCGCGGACCGGCGCATGCCGTGTTCGTAGACGAGGTCCGGGTCCACCTCCGTTCGGGTGACGGCGGCGCCGGCATCACCGCCTTCGTGAAGGCCCGCGGCCGGCCCCGGGGCAAGCCTCTGGGGGGCTCCGGGGGCCATGGCGGCGATGTCGTCGTCGAGGCCGACTCCTCCGTGTCCACGCTTCTCGATTACCAGCGCCGTCCCCATCGCAAGGCCGAGCCGGGTACCCACGGCAAGGGTGACCTCCAGCACGGGCGGCGCGGAGACGACCTCGTGCTGCCCGTGCCCCCGGGAACCGTGGTGCGTGACGCCACCGGCACGGTGATCGCCGATCTCGCCGCGCCGGGTCAGCGCGTCGTCGTCCTCAAGGGAGGTCGGGGAGGACAGGGAAACGCCGGTCTCGCCGGACCGGGACGACTCTCACCCAATTACTCCGAGCAGGGCGAGTACGGCGCCGCGGCCGACTTCGTATTCGAGCTCAAGGTGGTGGCGGATGCCGCCATCATCGGGTTCCCCAATGCGGGCAAGAGCACCCTGATCTCGCGGGTGTCGGCGGCTCGCCCCAAGATCGCCGACTACCCATTCACCACCACGACTCCAAACCTCGGTGTGGTCGACATCGATGGACGGCGGTTCGTCCTTGCCGACATTCCCGGCCTCATCGAGGGCGCCGCCGAGGGCAAGGGTCTCGGCCACGTGTTCCTCCGCCATGTCGAGCGGTGCCGGGCTCTCATCATCCTGCTCGATCCCTCTCCCCTCCAGGACCTGTCGTGCGTTCGCCAGCTCGGGGTACTGCGCGACGAACTGCGCCGCCACGACCCGGCGCTCGCCGACCGCCCATCCGTGGTCGCGGTTGGGAAGGGGGATCTCGCCGAGGCGAACATCGCCGCCGAGGCGCTGCGTGCCGCCGGTATCGAGCCCCTCGTGGTCTCTGGGGTCACCGGAGCCGGCATCGACGAGCTGATGCACGCCGTGGCGGATCTGGTGGGGCGCATCGATCGTCGCGGGGAGGGGGAGGGGTTCATCCTGCATCGCCCGATCGACGATGGTTTCGAGATCGAGCGCGTCGAGGGGCGGTGGATCGTCTCGGGGCGGCGCGCCGAGCGGGCCGTGGCGTTCGACGATCTCACCAAGCCCGAGGCCGCCGATCTCGCCGCCCGGCGTCTCACCCGGGCCGGCGTGGATGCCGAGCTGCGGCGACGCGGCGCGGTGCCCGGCGACGAGGTGCAGATCGGGACGATCGTGTTCGAATTCCGCGACGAGACCGCCGAACTCGACGAGGACGACGACTTCGACTGAGTGTGGCTCAGCCGTTGCTGGGATCGGCGAGATCGCTGGCGCTCAGCCTGCCTCCGTGTCGGCGGCGAGCGTATCAACCCATCGACTCCGCCACCTACACTCGGTCCGGTGCCGCCCCACCTGCCCTTCTCCGATCCCGCGGCGGTGGCTTCGGCCCTTGCCGGCGAGGGATACCTCGCAGACGATCGCATCGCGCAAGTGGTGTTTCTCTCCGCCCGGCTGGACAAGCCGGTGCTCGCCGAGGGACCCGCCGGTGTGGGCAAGACCGAGCTCGCCAAGGCGGTGGCCGCGGCGCTGGGCCGACCGCTCGTCCGCCTGCAGTGCTACGAGGGCCTCGACGAGTCGAAGGCGCTCTACGAGTGGAACTACCGCAAGCAGCTGCTGCGCCTGCAGGCGGATCAGGGCCGGGAGTGGGCCGAGGTCGAGGCTGACATCTTCACCGAGGACTTCCTCCTCACCCGCCCGTTGCTCGAGGCCATTCGCTCTCCGGAGCCGGTGGTCCTGCTCATCGACGAGGTCGACCGTCTCGAGGTGGAGACCGAAGCCTTGCTTCTCGAGGTGCTCAGCGACTTCCAGGTGTCGATTCCCGAGCTGGGGACGATCCGCGCCGCCACGACGCCGTTCGTGGTGCTGACGTCGAACAACACAAGGGAGCTCTCCGAGGCCCTCAAGCGGCGCTGTCTGTTCCTGCACATCGGCTATCCGTCCATCGAACGCGAGCGCGACATCCTGCTCGCCCGGGTGCCTGGCCTGCAACCCGCGCTCGCCGATCGCGTGGCGCGACTCGTGGCCACCATCCGGGGAAAGGCGGTGCGCAAGCCGCCGTCGGTGAGCGAGTCGATCGATTGGGTGCGCACCCTGGTCGCCCTCGGCATCGGGGATCCCGACCGCGCGTCCGTCGAGCAGACCCTCCACGTGCTGCTCAAGCACCAGTCCGACATCGATCGGGTGGCCCGAGAGCTCGCCTCCTCAGGAGGCTGACGTGGAGTTCCTCACCCGGTTCGTCGACGAGCTGCGCCAGGTGGGGATTCCGGTGTCGATGGTCGAAGCCATCGATGCCGCCCAGGCGCTGGAGCACGTCGATGTCGCCTCCCGCTCGATGGTGAAGACGGCGCTGGGGGCGACGTTGGTGAAGAGCGCCCGGAACCTTCCCGCGTTCGAGACGGCCTTCGAGGCCTACTTCTCGTTGCTCGGACCTACACCGGGATCCGCCGAGGCCGCGGAGCGGCTTCGCTCCGACCTCGCCGCCATCGGCGAGGGTGCCGGAGTCGGTGGCGCCGCCGACCTGGACGCGCTCGTCGAGGCCCTCTTTCGGGCGCTGCGCGACGGCGATCAGGGCCTGGCCGGAGCGGTGTCCCGACAGGCGGTGTCCCGGCTGGCGGGGATCGAACCGGGGCGGCCCGTGGGTGGGGCGTACTACCTGTACCGCGTGCTGCGCAGCATCGATCTGGCGGCGTTGGAGGAGCGCCTCGTGGGAGAGCTGGCTCCCGGTCCCGGGGAGTTCGAGCACCGCCTCGCCCAGGACGAGGCGCAGCGGCGCATCGAGGAGTTCCGCGAGGCGGTACGCGCCGAGATCCACCGGCGCCTCGTCGCCGACCGCGGGCCCGAGGCCGTGGCCCGAACCATGCGCCGCCCTCTCGTCGAGGACCTCGACCTCGTCAGCGCCACGCGTGACGACCTCGCCGCCATCGAGGCGCTCGTGCATCCGCTCACTCGCAAGCTCGCCACCCGGCTCGCCCGGCGCCGCCGGCTCGGCCGGATCGGCCGGCTCGACGTCAGGCGCACCGTGCGGCGTTCCCTCTCCACCGGCGGCGTGCCCGTGGACCCGCGGTTCCGCCGCCCCCGATCAGGCCGGCCCGACATCGTGATCCTCGCCGACATCTCCGGGTCGGTGGCCACCTTCGCCCGTTTCACCATGCAGGTGGTGTTTGCGATGTCGGCGCAGTTCCGCCGCGTGCGGTCGTTCGCCTTCATCGACACCATCGACGAGGTCACCGACTTCTTCGGGGCGGGGGCCGACTTCGCCGAGGCGATGCGACGCATCGGCTCTGAGGCAGGAGTGGTCTGGCTCGACGGGCACTCGGACTATGGAAACGCCTTCCTCACCTTTCGGGAGCGGTTTGCCGAGAGCATCTCCCCGAAGACGACGGTGATCGTCACCGGCGATGCCCGCACCAACTACCACAGCCCCAATGTGGCGGCCCTGGGCGACATCGCCGCCGGGGCTCGAGCCCTCTACTGGCTCAATCCGGAGGCGAGGCGCTATTGGGACACCGGGGACTCGGTGATGGGGGCGTACGCCGCCGTCTGCGACGAGGTCCACGAGGTTCGCAACCTCCGGCAGTTGGCCGGATTCGTTGAGCAGGTTGCGCTTCCGGTGTCGCGACCGGTTCGCCGGTTGGGGTGATCCACCCGCTCAAGGACCCCGCGAACCGTGTCGATACAAGTGCGAGCAACTCACGCAGCGAGGTTTCCTTGTCATATCGAGTGTTGGTCGTGGAGGACTCTGCCGTCATTCAGCGGCTGATCGCCGTCTGTCTGCGCCCGGCAGGTGTCGAGGTGGACACTCGGGCCGATGGGCCGAGTGGTCTCGAAGCGGCGCTCACCACGGCACCCGACCTCGTCATCCTCGATGTCGGCCTGCCCCGGATGGATGGGTGGGAGGTGCTCGAGCGGATCCGGTCCGATGCCCGTACCCGGTCGATGAAGGTGCTCGTGCTCACCGCCCACGCCCAGGAGGAGACCCGGGAGCGTGCCGATCGCGGGGGAGCCGATGCGTTCCTCACCAAGCCGTTCCGTCCCGACGACCTTCGAGGCGTGGCCCTCGGGCTGCTCACCGGATCCGCCGCCGCCACCGCCTGAGAGCGGGCTCTGGGAGTTGCCCCCTGGTAACCGTCGTCCGCCACCGGTAGCGTCGCGCCCGGCGCGGCGGTGGCGATGATCACAGCGCTTGTCACTCTCGGGATCACCATGTCGTGCCTCTTCGCCGCGCCGGTGGACGCACCGGAGGCGGCCGGTTTCGCCCCGTCGGGTGCCTACGGCGGGCACTGGGGCCTCGACTTCACCGTGGTGCCGGGCACCCCGGTTCGCGCCGCCGCCGGGGGATCCGTGACCTTTGCCGGGTCGGTCGCCGGAATGCTGAGTGTCACGGTCCACCACGGAGGCGGGGTCCGCACGTCGTACTCGTACCTGTCCCGCCTCGGTGTCACCACAGGCAGTCGCGTGCGGCGGGGCGATGTCGTCGGCTACTCGGGGGCCGATCACGGTGCGACGTTGCACTGGTCGTTGCGCGTTGGCGACCGCTACCTCGACCCGTCCCTGGCGTGCCGACGCATCGAGGCGCCGGGACTGGCCGTCCGGCTTGCCTGGGTCCGCTGGGCGGTCGGACCCTATCCTCTGCGACGTGCGCCGCGGCATCCTTGGCGGAACCTTCGATCCTCCCCACTTCGCCCATCTCATCGCCGGCGAGGCGGCGTACCGCCAACTCCGACTCGATGTGGTGACGTTCATCCCGGCCGGCGCACCATGGCAGAAGGCGAATGACGGGGTGACTCCGGCGGAGCAGCGCTGGGCGATGACCTCGCTCGCCACGCAAGGCGTCGACTACTTCCTCGCCGACGATCGTGAGGTGGGCAGGGACGGCTGGACCTACACGGTCGAAACCCTCGCCGAGTTCCCCGCCGATGACGAACTCGTGCTCATCCTTGGTGCCGACGCCGCGGCGCGACTCCCCACCTGGCACCGCGCCGACGAGGTGATCGGACGGGTGCGGGTGGCGGTCATGCCCCGGCCCGGGACCTCCCGGGCGGCCGTGGTGGCTGCCGGTGTCGACGCCGCGTGGCTCGAGGTGCCGGAGATCGCCATCAGTGGAACCATGCTCCGCGAGCGTCGCCGTGCCGGCCACAGCATCCGCTTCTTCGTGCGAGAACCCGTCTACCGCTACATCGAGGAACGCGGCCTGTATGCGTCGTAGGCGGGTGGCGTGGCTCGTCGTCGCGGTCCTCGTGGTGGCGGGCATCGCCACCGCCGCGGCATTCCGCCCTGAGGTCCGCTCTGTGCTGCGAGATGGAGCCGAGACCGTGACGGGGTGGGGCACCCGACTGCGCGATCTCGCCGCCACCCTGCCGCAGGCCGAGGCCGAGGAGCGGGCGCTCACCGGCGAATCGGCATCGATGCTGCTGATCGTCGGCGAGGCCGAGGCGGCCGCCTTTGCCCTCGTGTCCAGCGGCCCCAGCGGCCCTCCCGCCGTGACGGTGCTGCCCCAGGATCTCCTCGTGTCGGTGCCGGGCTTCGGCGAGTACCGGTTCGGTGAGGCGATGGCGTTCGACGGCGCCGAGCTGGTGGCCCTGGCGGTCATGAACGAGTTCGGCGTGCGGATCGATCACACGGTGGTGCTCGCGCCGGGGAGCTTTGCGGCGGCCTTCCCGTCGCCGATCTCGATCGATCTCGCCGTGCCGTTCTTCGTCGACGACGGCGGCGCGGTGGTGCGCCAGTTGCCGGCCGGCGAGAGCGTCGTGGATCCCGTCCTGCTCGAGGAGCTCCTCGTGACCGCGGGCGCCGGGGATGCCTTCGAGTGGATCCAGCGTCAGGGAGCGGTGTGGCGCTCGGTCCTCGCCGAGGTGGTGGCGCAACCGGCGGTGGCAGATGCGATCGTCGGTACCTCGGGCACCGCTGCCGCAGACCTGTTGGTGACGGTCGCCGGAGCCGAGGACGCCGTGGTGGCGACCCTGCCCGTGGAGGGCGCCGACGACGGCGGGGCCCGCAGCGCCCTCGTCACGGTGCGCGATCGCATCGACGGCTTCGTCGCCGAGCGGTTCGGACACTTGTTGCTCCGACCCGAGGGGCGCCCCCAGATCGAGATCCTCAATGGCAACGGGCGCATCGGGTCCACCCGGGCGGTGGCCGACATCCTCATCCGCCACGGCTTCCGTCTCGTGCGCACCGACAACGCCGACTCATTCGACTACACCGACACCCTGGTGATCGCCCAGGGCGAGGGGGCCGAGGCCACGGCGCGGGAGATCGTGGAGTTGCTCGGCCATGGCCTGCTCTTCCTCGAGGTGCGCGCCCCGTCTGCAATCGTGGACGCTTCTATCATCCTTGGGACCGACGTCCCCACCGGAGAGGGCTGAACCATCCCACTGCCACCTGAAACCATCGAGGCGGCCGCAGCAGCCGCCGCCGCCATCGACGACAAGAAGGGGCTGGGGATCGCGGTTCTCGACGTGTCGCGCCAGCTCGTCGTCACCGACGTGTTCATCATCGCCTCGGGCACCTCGCGCCGCCACGTCCTCACCCTGGCGGAGGCCGCCGAAGAGATGCTCGAGGCCGCCGACCGTCCCGTGATCCGCCGCGAGGGCATGGAAGACGGCACCTGGGTGTTGCTCGACTTCGGCGACCTCGTGGTGCATGTCTTCGATCAGCCCACCCGGGACTACTACCAACTGGAGCGGCTGTGGGCGGATGCTCCCCGGCTCCCCATCACGGTGGGTGCCCCGTAGGCGTCCGTCTACAATGCCCTTCCACTTCGGGGCTGTAGCTCAGTTGGCAGAGCGCTTGCATGGCATGCAAGAGGTCAGGGGTTCAAATCCCCTCAGCTCCACGGGAACTCGCCTTCGGCGAGTTCCTG
>JACRIT010000063.1 GCA_016215655.1 Acidimicrobiia bacterium | reverse complement strand
CTTCACCGCACGCCACCAGCACCGCAGAGACGAGGAGCACGCCGGTGGCCACTCGAGTGCTCCGTGCAACCCGATGGTGCATGACGGTCATGGTATGAGCCCGACGAGCATCCCCTCATCTCCGGTTGCTGTCCTCCGTCGTACCTTCGGCCGTCGATACCCTGATGCACCATGCCCACCCTCCCCGAACCTCCCGCTCACCACGACCTCACCTGGCGCGCCTGGACCCTTGATGACGCCGATGCCCTGGCTCGGCACATGCTCCGCGTCGATGCGGCCGAACGCCTCGGCTCGGTGCCCGGCACGGAGATGTACCGCTGGCTCGTCGGCCAGGACGGGTTCGACCCCGCCACCGACACCCTGGCCGGGTTCGATGCCACCGGAGAGGTTCGGGCCGAGGCGAACGTGTGGGCACCCCGAACCGAGACCGGGGCGAGAGCCTTCATCTGGCTGGACGCCGCCCCTCCCGCCACCGACCTCAGGCCATTCCTCCTCGCCTGGGCCGAGGCGCGGTCGCGCCAGATCCTCGAGGCCGTCGATCCCGCCCTCGAACGCGTGATCCGCGTGGGCGCCGAGGAGCATCGCACCGAGTTGCGGGCACAGATCGAGGCCGCCGGGTTTCCCCCGGCCCGATCCTGGGTCGTCATGCGCCGGGAGCTGACCACCCTTCCCGAAGCACCCAGCCTTCCCGCGAACGTCCGGATCGAACCTTGGACCGCGGCCTTCGAGGAGGAAGCGCGCCTGGCCAGCAACGAGGCCTTTGCCGACCATTGGGGAAGCCAGCCGATGACCCGGGAGATGTGGCAGGGGATCTACCGAAGCTCGGAGGTGTTCCGGCCCGACCTCTCGTTCCTAGCCGTCGCCGGCGACGAGGTGGTGTCGTTGTGCCTGACGGAAGTGTCGGAAGAGAACAACGCCCACCGCGGGACCGCAGAGGCGTACATCGATCGCGTCGGCACCCGTCGCGCTCATCGCCGATCGGGGATCGCCTCGCATCTCGTCGTCCGCACGCTCCAGGCGGCGGCTTCGGCGGGCCTGACAGCGGCGACGCTCGACGTCGACGAGACCTCGCACACCCAAGCCACGACCGTGTATCGGCGCCTCGGCTTCGAGGTGGCGGAGCGCTCCATCGTGTACGTCAAGACGGTGTAGCCGGCGCCTCCGGGGAGCCACCATGGACGACATCCGCGTCACGTTCGAGGATGCGGAACGCCTGGCCGCTATGCACCAGGAGCAGATCTCCGACATTGGCGTCCGGCGTGAAGGCGAGACCGACACGCTGTGAGATGCCGTCCCGGGTCACCACGCCCCAACGCTCGACGCCATCACCGTGGGCCTCGACGAGGAGAACCGTCTCCGGAAGGCACATGGTTCACTCCTCCAGGTCGACGGACAGCAGCATCACCCGCTCATCATCATGGGTCGGCACCACCCCCGCGGCGAGGACCCTGCGCTCCACGATCACCTCGGCGCCCTCCACGATGGTCCCGCGAGCGTGCCAGGCCACCTGGGCCGCCAGGCTCTCCGAGTCGACATGTGATGCACCCCCGACCTCGATGCGCATCGATCGCACCCGGATCGCCCCTTGCTCCACCGCCACGACACCGGCGGTGCGCACCAGATCGGAGGCCACTCCACGCTCATGCATGCCGCACCACCTCGGCCACCGCAGCCACCGCCCGATCCAGGGCGGCCGTCACCGGATCCGACAGTTCCTCGCCCTCGAAACAGGCGCCTTCGACCCCGACCACCACGACGCGCTCCGGAAGGGTGCCGAGCGCGGCGGCGAGTTCGATCGCCGACTCGGCGCCGAACCCGTGAGTCGAGGCACCCACCCGGCTGCGAGGCACTATCGCAACCCTTGGCTCCCACACCGTCACCGCACCAGGATCACCGTTGCCGCGGGTGGCGTCGATGAGCAGGACGTTGTGGGGCCCTGAAAGCAGTTCGGCGACCTCGAATGGGTCGCCGTCACCGATCACATGATCGATGCCCGGCATGCCCCGGACGCGTGCCGCGACCACCGCACCCACTCCATCGTCTCCACGCATCGGGTTTCCGATCCCGATGACGGTCCAGGGTTCAGCCACGATCCACCTCGAGATGGAGGAAGTGGGTGGCGCATGAGATGCACGGGTCGTAGTTGCGGATGCTCTGCTCGAGCACGATCCGCAGCTTGTCGTCGGGTTCCTCGATGTGGGCCTGCAGCACGAGCCGGAGGTCCTCTTCGATGGACAGCTGGTTCTGAGCGGTGGGGGGCACGATCTGGGCGTCGGTGAGAATCCCTCGGGCATCGAGGCGATAGCGGTGGAACAGGGTGCCGCGCGGTGCCTCGCTCGCTCCGCAGCCCTCGCCCGCCTTCTCCGTGAAGGCGATCGCCGGTGCGGCGGGAGCCCGGTAGTGATCGATGATGGCCAGGGCTTCATCGACGGCATGCAGGAGTTCGACGGCTCGCACCACGATGCTGCGAAACGGGTTGGTGCACGGCGCGCTGAGCCCCGCGTCGTGGGCTGCGGCAGCCGCACCCGGGCTGAGCAGGTCGGCATTGAGGTTGAACCGCGCCGTGGGGCCGACCTCGTAGTTCGCCCGGGTCTTGATGCGCGAGTGCAGAGCGTTGGAGCGCTTGACGTGTTCCTCGATGAACCAGTCATTCCACTCGTCCACCGGGATGTTCATGCCTGCGGTGGACACCACGGTCTTGCCCAGCATCGGATACTCGTCGGGATAGCGGGTGGAAACCCACTCGACGGAACGCGTGACGTCGGGCATCGGGAACGTGGCAACCAGCTTCACGGTCGCCAGGGCGTCATCGCGGATTCGATCCAACTCGGTGGCGAGATGGTCGAGCTCCTTGCGGGTGGGCAGCCGGTACCAGCCCCCCACCTTGACGTTGACCGGGTGGATCTCCCGTCCCCCCAGGACCCGGACGATCTCGTTGCCCACCTTCTTGATGCGCAAGCCCATGGTCACGACATCGGGATGGTCCTTGGCCAGGGTGATGCCCGACTCGTAGCCGAGGAAGTCGGGAGCATGGAGCAGGTAGATGTGCAGGGCGTGGCTTTCGATCCACTCGCCGCAGTAGAGCAAGCGACGCAGGTCCCGCAACGCACCGTCGACCGTGACACCGAAGGCGTGCTCCATGGCGTGGACGGCCGACATCTGATACGCCACCGGACAGATCCCGCAGATGCGAGCGGTGATGTCCGGAGCCTCGGAGTGATGGCGACCGCGCAGAAACGCCTCGAAGAATCGCGGAGGCTCGAAGATGCTGAACTCGACGTCCTGGACCTTGCCGCCGCGGGCGACCACCTTCATCGCCCCCTCCCCCTCGACACGGGTGAGGTAGCCGACCTCGACGGTGCGAACGTTGTCAGAGGGCACGGACGGCCTCCTGGAACTCGGGGGCGCCGACGGTGAATCCCTTGAGCGCCCGAATCAGCGTCGACCTCGGCACCCCGGCGCCATCCCATGCCCCCGCCAAGGAGGCGACGTTCGGGGTCGAGCAAGGGCCGAAACAGCCGTAGCAACCGCGGGCGTAGGAGGGGCAGATGGCACCGCATCCGGCGCGCACCACCGGACCGAGACACGGTGTGCCATTGGCGACGAGCACGCACACCGTCCCCCGCGCCTTGCACTCGACACACACCGGATGCGAGGGAAGATCGGGACGACGGCCGGCGACCACGGCCGTGATGGTCTCGACCAGTTGCTCCTTGCTCACCGGACAGCCGTAGAGCGCCAGATCGACCTTGACGTGATCCGCGATGGCGGTCGAGGTCGCCAGCGTGTCGAGGTACTCGGGATGGGCGTACACCTGCGAGGCGTAGATGCCGACGTCAGCCATGTTGCGTAGCGCCTGGATGCCACCCGAGGTGGCACATGCCCCGATGGTCACAAGGACCTTGCACTGCTCCCGAATCTCCTTGATGCGGGCGGCATCGTGGGGCGTGGTCACCGATCCCTCGACGAAGCCGATGTCGTAGGGACCGGGCTCGCGTAGCGTCCGCGCTTCGGGGAACTCGACGATGTCGATCGTTCCGAGGATGGCGAGCAGCTCGTCCTCGGCATCCAGTACGGACAGCTGGCAGCCATCGCACGAGGCGAACTTGAACACGGCGACGCGAGCGGTCATGCCTCTCTCACCTCCATGAGGCCGGCGACACGGTCATAGGGCACCACGGCGCCCTCATGGCAGGCGAACAGCGACCCCAATTGGCAGTGGCCGCACAACGCGATGGCGCACTTCATGTTCCGCTCCACCGACACGAAGAGGTTGCGGCTCGGCACCCCGAGGCGCTGCAACTCCATCGCCGAGAACCGCATCATCACCTCGGGGCCGCACACCATCGCCGTGGTACGGGTGGGTTCCACGTCGAGATGGGGGATGAGTCGGGTGACCACGCCCACCGAGCCCCGCCAGTTGTTGGCGGCGGCATCGACGGTGACTTCGACGTCGAGGTCGAAGCGAGCCCGCCACTCCGCCAGTTGTTCCTGATAGAGCAGTTCACCCGGCCGTCGGGCGCCGACGAGGATCGCCACTCTCCGGTAGGCGCCACGGTCGGCCATCACGGCGAGGATCGCCGGTCGCAGCGGTGCCAGGCCGATGCCACCGCCAACGATCACGAGGTCCCCACCGCGGGCCCGCTGCAGCGGCCATCCGGTACCGAACGGGCCCCGCCATCCGATGTGATCGCCCGGCCTGAGCGCTCCGATGGCGCCGGTCACCGCACCGACCCGACGAACGGTGTGCTCGACGATGTCGGCTCGATAGGGGTCGCCGCTGAACGAGATCGCCGACTCGCCGACACCGAAGGCGTACACCATGGCGAACTGGCCGGGAACGAAGCCCCGGCCGCCGCCGGCCAGCGTCACCGTGGCGGTATCGGCGGTTTCCTTGCGGACCGCCAAGACCTCCCGGGTCTCGGGTGCAAAGAGTCGGATCGGGTCACGCGCGGGGTCCATAGAGATCCATCAGTTGGAGACGGGTTGCCTGGAGGCGGTCGGCCACCAGGAAGAACATCTTCTTCGTCAGTGCGTAGCCGAAGCGCGGATCGGCATCGGCCGCCTCCCGCAACTTGGCGGCGTCGAGCGCGACAGCGGTGACATCGCTGGCGGCGCGGGCGTCGAAGGCCCACCGGTAGGGGGGAATCAGCCACGACCACCCGAGGACGTCGCCCCCGTGAATGGTCTGGAGCAGGGTCTCCTTGCGACCGGGTGGTGTCGTCTCGATCTGCACGTCACCCGAGGTGAGCAGATAGCAGCGGGTGGCGAGGTCGTCGGTGGTGAGGATCCAGTCGCCCTTCTTCCACGACACCTCACCCAGCGAGCAGCTCTCCATGATGGTCAGGCTGGACGAGTCCAGGTCCCGGGCGCAGCGATGGTTGCGCAGCTTGTTCTCAGACATGTGCGGTGCTCCTCTCGATCGCAGCCTCCACTTCCTTGCGGATGTCGATGCCGACCGGGCACCACACAATGCAACGCCCGCATCCGACACACCCCGCCGTGCCGAATTGCTCCCACCACCAAGACATCTTGTGCGACACCCACTGGCGATAGCGGGCGGAGATCGAGGACCGCACCGAGCCCCCATGCATCTCGGAGAACCACGGGGTGTAGCACGAGTCCCACCGCATGATGCGATCCGCGACTGTGGCCGCCGGATCGGTCCGGTCCACCACGGTGGTGCAGAAGCAGGTCGGGCACACCGCGGTGCAGTTGCCACAGGCCATGCATCGGGCACCGATGTCCTCCCACCCGATACCGGAGGGAGTGCCGAGAGCGGCGCGGGCCGCTTCCGGGGCGAACGCCACGGGCATGTCGGCGGCAACCTTCGCCACCAGCGCATCGGCGGCAGCCGCATCCGCGGCACTGGCAGGCTTGCTGGCCGCCCGGCCGAGGAGGGCTGCACCGCGCTCGGATGCCGCCGTGGCGACAAACCTCGGCTTGGGCTCGAGGACCTCGGTGAGGATGAGGTCGGCGGCGGCCTCGGGCACGTCGGGGCCGGTTCCCATCGTCGTGCAGAAGCAGGTGGGCGCCGACGAGGTGCACCGCACGGAGATGACGAGGTCCTGCTCGCCGAGGGGGCGCCTGATCGCCTTGGCCAGCACCCGGGCACCGGCCAGGTCGCACGCCCGCAACCCGAAGAAGGCCACCGGGCCGGCGGATTCCTCGACCACCGCCGACCCGGTGAACCCGTTCTTTCCCCGCTCCCCATGCCAGATGACCCGTTGCGAAGGATGCTGCCACCGCTTCAACGACTCGGGACCGCCGATGGATCCGAACATCGCCGGTGAAGGGACGACCCTGGTGCGGCCGGGGGCGACCTCGAGGGCGAGGCCGACCGCAAGCTCGTCGAGGTCGGAGATCTCGGCCAATGAGACCGTGCCGCCGACGAGGGACGGAGCGACGATGCGGAACCCGTCCTCGCGGAGCATGGCGAGGAGGGAACGCACTCCCTCTGGAGTGAGCAGTCGCCGGTCCATGTCGACTCCAGCATGGGGAGTCGTTCGTTTCCGCGCCAGGGCCGGTTGTCCGCGTTGAGTCCTCCATATGGCAGCCTGCCGTTGCGGTCATGACCTCACTAGGGTCGCGGTGTGGATCACGTCCGCCGCCTCACCCGACCCGTGCTGCGCACTCCCCGGGCCCTCCTCGCCTGGGAGGGGTGGAATGACGCCTGCGACGCCGCCTCGGGATCGGCGGCATTCCTCCTCGCCCAACTCGACACCCCCGAGCCGTTTGCGGTGATCGAACCCGAGGAGTTCTACGACTTCACCGTGCGGCGCCCTCACGTCCAGGCCGATGACGGGGGCACGCGGCGCCTCACCTGGCCGACGACGAATGCATACACCGTTCCCTCCGGAGCGAACGACCTCGTGGTGGTCACCGGCGCGGAACCCAATCTCCGCTGGAAGACCTACACGAGGACCCTCGCCGGATTGCTCGCCGAAACCGACGTGGAGCTGGTGGTCACCCTGGGAGCCTTCGTCGGACAGGTGGCTCACACCTTGCCGGTTCCGATCATCGGCGTGGCCACCGACCCAGGCCTCGTCGAGCGACATGGGCTGCTCACCTCGAGATACGAGGGTCCCACCGGGATCGTCGGGGTGATGCTCGAGGCCTGTCGCGAGGTGGGGATCCCCGCCATCAGCCTCTGGGCCGCCGCCCCCCACTATCTGGCGGCCAACCCCAATCCCAAGGCGATGTACGCCCTCCTCCGCACCGCCCGGCGGATTCTCGAGGTCGACCTCGACCTGGACGAGATGGAGCAGATGGCCGGCGATTTCGAAACCCGGGTCGATGAGGCCATGGCCGGCAACGACGAGTTCGTCGGCTACGTGCGCCGACTCGAAGAGGAGGGCGACGGTGCGTCGGTGATCGATCCCACCCGCTCCGCCCAGATGATCACGGAGATCGAGGACTTCCTGCGGGGGAGGAATTAGCTCTCGATGAGCATGGGGGGCAGGATTCCCCCGTCCCACAGGGTCCGATCCCCCAGCGGAGTCGCCAGCACCGCATCGACGGGGAGCAGCATCCCGATACCGGCGCAGGTTCCGACGAATGGGGTCTCCCTGACCCACACGATGATCTCCACGGTGGAATCGGTCTCGGTGACGTCGACGCGGACGATCTCGGTGATGATCTCGTTGCCGCTCGGGCCGGCGCAGGCGCCGCCTTCGATCTCGAGAGCCAGGATCGTCGCTGCGGGATCGACCGGCCCATGCGGGTGCCAACGGGCCGACTCGAGGTCACCCTCGACGAGGAGGGGGGAGCAGCCACCCCACCCGGCGACGCGCCCGTCCCTCACGATGAAGAAGGAGACGGGCGACCCGTCCCGGTACCCAAGGGCGACGGTGTCCGACACCGGAGAGAACCCCTCCGCATCGCGATACTCGCCGTTCTCCTCGACTCCCGGACCCGCCATGAAGAAGTCGTCGAGCACGCGCCCCAGCACCGTGGCGGCAAACCGCTCCCGGCTCTGATCGGGCCCCTGGAGAAACGACCGCGGGAACCGGACGTCGCGGCCACACGCCGCCTCACCCTCGGCGCCGACCGGGCTCTCGGCACCGCAGGCCCCCACGAGCACGAACAGGGCGAAGCACGCCGTGCGTCGGAAACGAGCGCCACCGTGGACCACAGGGCAATCATGGCATGACCTCGCCCCGCGCCCGCAGCGCCTGCGACCGGTCCGGTGAATTGTGACATTGGCCCCGGGGGGAGGCGCCCTGCCACGTGATTCACTGTGGAGTTGAGAGCCTGGCCCCACCCGGAGGTAGAGGGATGAGGAGTCGGCGAGGCGCGGTGGGGCTGGCAGCCGCGCTCATGCTGATGGTCGCCGCCTGCGGGGACGATGCCGACGTCATCACGGTCGACGGAGCCTGGGCACGCAACAGCCCGTTGACCTCGGGGGCCGGTGCCGGCTACCTGCAGCTCACCAGCTCGGACGACGACACGCTCCTCGGCATCACCGTCGACCCCTCGTTCGCCCGCGCCGGCGAACTCCACGACGTGGTCATGGTGGAGTCGACCGATAGCACGATGGCGGGTTCGATGGATGTCGGCGGCGGCATGATGATGGTGGCAGTCGACGAGGTCCCGCTGCCTGCGCGCGTTCCGGTGGTCCTCGAGCCCGGCCACCTCCATCTGATGTTCGTCGACCTGGTGGCACCGCTCGAGATCGGCGACACCTTCGAGGTCACGCTTCAGTTCGAGAGGGCGCCCGACATCGTGGTCGAGTTCGAAGTCCGCGAGGAGGCCCCGTAAGTCACACCGACAGATCCGAAGGCGCCGGTCGCCCCAGCATCGATACCTGAGTTCCCTCCCAGGGGCCGAAAAGCCAACCGATGCCGTCGACTGGCGCCTTCGCCCTCTCCGCGCCTCCTAACCTCGGCTCGTGCTCGATGACTTCATCCGCTGGCTGCACGTGCTCGCCGCCTCGGTCTGGGTGGGTGGCATGATCACCGTTGCCGCGTTGGTGCCCCTCCTGCGCAAGTCCGGCGTGGATCGTCCCGTGATCCAGGCGGCCGCCCGCCGCTTCGGTGCGGTGGCCTGGATGGCACTCAGCGTTTCGGCGGTGACCGGGGTGGTGCAGCTGTCCCGCCTCGGCGTCGAGGTGAGGGGCAACACGATCCTCATGGCCAAGCTCGCCCTCGTCGGGCTCTCGATCGGGCTCACCTTCGTGCACCAGCAGATCGCCCGGGAGGTGTCACCGGCGATGCGCGGGGCCATGGAGGCGGTGCTGCTCCTCCTGGGACTGGGGATTCTGTTTGCGGCAGTGTCGTTGGTCTGAAGAAGTCACCAGTCGCCTGGCCCCGGCTCGCGAGCTGCAACCTGCGGGTCGGGCAACGGGCAAGGGGCAACGCCGCGCTACCGGGTCGCTTCCTCCAGCACCTCGAGCAGCCGATCGATGTCACCGGCGTCGTTGTAGAGGTGCGGGGCAACGCGCACCGCATTGGCGCGCAAACTGACGAACACCCGGGCGGCGGCGAGCCGATCACGCAGTCCGGCCGGCTCACCGTTCGGAAAACGTACTCCGACGATGTGCGGCAATCGATGCTCGGCGGCGACCGGCATCAGCCCGAGCCGACGGGCGCCCTCTTCGAGGCGAGCGGTCAGCGGGGCGATGGCAGCGGAGACCCGAGCCGGCCCCCAGTCGGTCACGAGATCGATCGCCTCTGCGGCCATCGGCAGGAGCGTGAAGTTGCTCCACTCACCGGCATCGAAGCGTCGCGCTCCTTCACGCAACTCGTCCGTGTAGTCGACGAGCCGGTTGAAGTCGTCGGAGCCCTTGCGCCCGATCCAGGTCTGCTCGATCCCCGATCCGGAGCGATGCTGTTCGGCAGCCCAGAGGTACCCGAAGGAGTACGGACCCATCTGCCACTTGTATCCCACCGACACCAGGAAATCGGGACGGATCGCGGCGACGTCGACGGGGTAGGCGCCGAGCGATTGGGAGACATCGATCACCAGAGCCGCTCCGACGGCGCGCGCCGCCGCACCCACCGCGACGAGATCGACGGCGCTGCCATCGGTCCAGTGGCATTGGGGAGCCACCACCACCGCGGTTCGCTCGTCGATGGCGTCGATGATCCCGCTGGTCCACGTCGCCCCGGCAGGGCGCGCCACCACCACGAACTCTCCGCCTCCAACCGCGAGTCTGGCTCCAAACGGATAGCGATCGGAAGGGAACTCGTCTTCGAGGATCACCACGGTGCGACCCGGACCCACCGTGAGGTTGTTGGCCGCCACTCCGACGCCATACGACACCGATGGCACGAACGCCACCCCGTCGGCATCGCCGCCGATCAGCGCCGACAGCGAGGCCCGCAGCCGCTCCCCCGGTTCGAAGAACGACTTGGATGTCGCCACCCACGGAGCCAGCTCCTCGAGGGCGCGCCGACCCGCCTGACGCACCGGCTCCGGCATCGGAGGCATGTAGGCGCAGTTCAGATAGGCGACGTCCCCGGGGATGTCGAAGTGGTGGCGCTGCGAGGGGAGCGAACCAGCCACCGCAGCGGCGCTACTTCTTCTTGTGGCGGTTGGCGCGCAAGCGCTTGCGGTACTTGTGCTTGCTCATCTTCTTGCGCCGCTTTTTGATCAGAGAACCCATGGAGACCTTTTCGAACTGCGGGGATTGGCCGCTGTAGGTTGGTAGGTCGCGGCCCGAACCGCAAACCCAT
>JACRIT010000064.1 GCA_016215655.1 Acidimicrobiia bacterium | reverse complement strand
CCACCCGATGGCGCTACGCCGTGGTATCGAGGGCGAGGTCGATCGTTTGCTCCACAGTCAACGCCTGGCCTTGCTCCCATTCGGCCGCGAACGTCGCTTCATCCAGGACACCTCGAATCAGGGCAAGAGCACGGTCTCTTCTGGCGATCACGTATGTTCGGCTGCCGCCGGTCTTCTCTCGAATCGCCTCTGCGGCAGACAGGAGCCTGGTGGCCATGGCAGCGTTCCCCTCGGCAGCGAGGCCTGCGGCGACCTGGATGAGGACGGAGGCCAGCGAGAACGGCTCGTGGAGCTGACTGGCGACATGCAGGGCATCGCGCAGCAGCGCACGGGCGTCGTCGAAACGCTGCTGTGCCAGGGCGGTGGCCGCCAAGCTGTCGAGGGTGTCCAACTCCATTCGTCTGTTGCCTGCGGCACGAGCCCTGGCGAGGCTCTCCTCCAGAATCTCCCGTTCGCGGGTTGAGTCACCGAGTTCGGCGTAGATCCAGGCGAGGTTGTTGCTGACGAGCATGATGTAGTGGTCGTCCCCAAGCCGGTTGAACAACGCAAGGCTCTCCTCCAGGAGTGGCTTTGCAGCGGCGGCGTCGAACAGGAGCCCGAGGAGAAACAGCGAGTTGGCGACGCCCCACTCATCGACGAGATCTCGGTGCAGGGCCAGGGCCTCCTCGGCGCACGCCCGGGCCACGGCGACGTCTCCTCCCTCGCCCTCCAGGGCGGTCGCCCCGTTGAGGGCGCGACCGCGCGCCGCCGTCGGGGAGTGGTCGACGGAGAGGGCTGCCTGGAGGCGCTGTCGGCCTTCGAGATAGTGCCCGCGCTGGTACCAGTACTTCCACAGCGCGCCGGCGAGCTGCAGGGCACGTTGGGTCGCACCGACGGTGAGGAGGAAATCGAGGGCGGCGCGGAAGTTGTCGTGTTCGGTTTCGAGCCGGTCGATCCACTGTCTGGGGTTGCCGGTGAGATGCGGGTACGCCTCCTCGGCGAGTGATGCGAAGTATTCGGCATGGCATCGCCGCGTCCCTGGTGCCTCACCAGACGCCTCGAGTCGTTCGACGGCGTAGTCCCGAATCGTTTCCAGCATCCAAAGCCGCGCCCCCGTGCGACGAACCAGGCTCTTGTCGACCAGAGACTGCAGGACATCGAGGTCGGCCTGGGTGACTTGTTCGGCTGCCTCGAGGGTCGAGCCTCCGCGGAACACCGCGAGGCGGGCGAACAGGCGCTTCTCCTCATCGGAGAGCAACTCGTATGACCACTCGATTGTTGCCCGCAGCGTGTGCTGGCGCGGGTCAGAGTCCCTCCCGCCCCTCAACAGGTCGAGGCGACCCGAGAGCCGTTCCAGGATCTGTTCCGGTGCGAGCACACTCGCCCGGGCCGCTGCGAGCTCCACCGCCAGAGGGAGATTCTCCAGCGCCCGACACAGCCGAAGGATCGAATCGTCGGACACCACTCCCGCCCGAGAACAGAACAGGTCGACCGCCTCCGACTCGGCGAGGGGAGGTACCGGAAACTCCACCTCCCCTCTGATCCGCAGTCGCTCGCGACTCGTCGTCAGCATCCGCAGCCGGGGACAGGCTTCAATGAGGGCCGACAGTTGCGGCGCTGCTCCCACCACCTGCTCCAGATTGTCCACCACGACCAGCAGGTGCCGCTCACCGATGTGCTCGGCCAGGTCCTCCCGGGCCCCCAGGACTTGGGCGATGGTGTCTTGCACCAAGGCGGGATCACGCAGCGCTGCCAGTCCCACCCAGAACACCCCGGCGGCGAAGTCGGGCACCAGTCGGGTGGCGGCCTCGATCGCCAGCCTGGTCTTACCCGATCCACCAGGTCCGGTCAGGGTGAGCAGGCGGGTTCCGTTCCCGAGCAGGGCTGCCACCTCGGACACCTCCCTTGCTCTGCCCACGAACGAGCTCGCGGGCCGGGGCAGGTTGGTGTTCGAAATCGTCTTCAGCGGTGGGAATCGCTCCGAACCGAGTTGGTAGATCCCCACCGGGGACTCGAAGTCCTTGAGACGATGCTCACCGAGGGGCGTGACGTCGACGGAGATCAACTCCCGGGTCGCCTTGGAAAGCAGTACCTGGCCGCCATGCCCGGCTGCCGCGATCCGAGCGGCCAGATGCACGTCGGCCCCGGTGTAGTCGCCGCCGGTCAACAGCGGTGTCCCGGTGTGCAGACCCATCCGTACCCGAACGGGGCCCCCGACCAGCGCTTCCTGGCCTTCGCGGGCCGCCTGCACGGCTCCCGGCGCCGTCGGGAACGCCACAAAGAACGAGTCTCCCGCGGTACCCACCTCGACGCCGCCATGACGCCGGAACGCCTCCCGGAGCACTCGCCGATGCTCCTCCAGGGCCTCGGTGTACGCCTCCAGCCCCAGGGAGTCCAGAACCTTGGTGGAACCTTCGATGTCGGTGAACAGAAGGGTGACGGTTCCGTCAGGCAGAGCGCCGCTCACATTCCCCTCCCCGTCGGATCGTACCCTGGACTCCGCGGCCCATCATGCCGCTCCCCCGGTTCCTGATCGAGGTGCTCGCCGCCCTACCCGGCCACGTGAGCGTCCCCCCTTCCTCAGGCAGACGGCCATCGAGCGCAGATGCAGCCAGTGAGCCGTCTGGGTCGGCTCTTCGACCGTCCCCACCCACCCCATTACCCTCCCCGGTTGACAGGCAGGGCGCGTTCGCGCCAAGAAACGCTCCCACCCGCCCTCGTAGCTCAGGGGAGAAGAGCAGTGGTTTCCTAAACCACGTGCGGAGGTTCGAGTCCTCCCGGGGGCACGAACGAGTCTCGCCCGCGGCCACCTTCGTCGCCTACCCGGCGACGAAGCCGTCCGCACCACGGAATCGCCTTCATCCCCGCCGGCTCGTCACCACCCCCAAGGACGGGGGCCCAACCCCTAGGGTTCGACCGACGTCCACAGGTTCGAGTCCTCCCGGGGGCACCCATGCGCGAACCCAACTTCGAGCGCGAGACCCCCCTTTCCACCGCGACGCGTGCTGCGGTGGAGGCCGTGGCATGGGTCTCCGGACCCTGGGCGGCGGCGGTGCTGCTCGGGTGGTGGGCCGTCCCCATCGCCATCGCCATCGTCGTGGGAGTGCCGATCCTGGTGAGGCGCTCGGTCCCGTTCAGCGTGGATCCCCCGGTCACGATCTCGACGCCCGGACTGATCCGGGTGAGTCTCATGATCGATGTGTCGATCATCGCCATCGCCTCGATGTGGTACCTGCTCGGGGAGACGTTCGGTGTACTCACCATCGCCCTGGTGTTCGCCGCGCAGATCGCCGGCTGGCGGCGCACCATGTGGTGGCTCACCGGCGCTCCCCCGGCCTAGCCGCCCCTCGGACCCCCTTCTCAGCGGGTGGATAATGGAGTGGTACTTCGGCGTGCGATCGAAAGAAAGCGGTTGCCATGGACACGATCCGGGACGTCGAACAGAAGCTCGTCGAGTGGCGTGAGGCCGGTCTGGTCACCGCGGATCAGGTTGCTCAGATCCTGCAACGCGAACGCAGCCGGGTGGCGCCGCGACCCAGGTCGTCGGCGTTCGCCGAGATCCTCGGGTACGTGGGCGGCTCACTCGCCCTGATCGCCGCTCTCATCCTCGGTGCCCAGTACTGGGACGAGTGGAGTACCGGCGCACGACTGGGGATCCTCGTGGTCACCACGCTCGTCGTCGCCGTGGCGGCGATACTGGTCGGGCGGTCCGAGAACCCGGCGATCCTGCGTCTCTCGGACTTCCTCTTCGTCCTTGCCACCATCGGTCTCGCCTTCACGGTGGGCCTGTTCTCGGCCGACTCGATGGAATGGTCGGAGCAGACGACCGTCACCCTTGCCACCCTCGCCGCCTTTGCAGCCTCGGCGGTCCTGTGGTGGCAACGACGCGGAACCATCCGTCATGTGGCGCTCTTCGCCTCGACGGTGGCCGTGCTGCTGTCACTCGGGACCCACCTCGAGCAGGTCGACCCCGAACACATCGGACTCGCCGTCTGGGGCATCGGGCTCGCCTGGGGCATGCTCACCTGGGCAGGCCTGCTGCCACCGCGCATGGTGGGCTACGGTCTGGCCTCGGCGACGCTCATCGTCGGATCGCTCGTGTTCGGAGGCGGCGAGCGAGCCAGCGTCGGCCTGCTGCTCGGACTGTTCACCGCCGGGGGTTTGGTGGCCCTGGGCGTCTTCCTCAGTTCGGCGCTGGTGCTGGCCATCGGCACCCTGGGCATCTTCATCTTCGTGCCGAGAGCTGTGTTCGAGTTCTTCGGTGACACCGGTGGCGGAGCGCTGGCACTGCTCGTCACCGGCCTGTTGCTGCTGGTGGCGGCAGTGCTCATCGGCCGCATCGGACGCCGGGTGATCCGGGAGGCTCGCGAAGACCAGGCCACCGCCGAGGTCGCTGCCGCGCCCACGACATCGCGCACCGTGGTGGCGGTCGCCGTGTCGGCGGCGGTCCTGGCCGCGATCGCCGCATACGTGGTGGTCGAGTACGTGCCGCCTCCGGAGTACGCCACCGCCAGCGCGGGCGCAGTCCCGGGCGAGATCGCCTTCACGCGCTGGGACCGCGGCAACTGCATCATCGTTATCCCGGCCGCAGGCGGGCCCGAGCGCGAGGTCACCTGTGACCACGAGGGCGGGCAGCTCACCTGGACCGCCGACGGTTCGCTGGCGATGGTCGTCTGGGACAAGGACCACGAGGAGATCGCGGTGATCGATCCCGACACGGGTGTCACTCTGTTCACCCGGGAGGCGAGCGCCTATCGGAGCCTCCTCGCCACGGCTCGGGACGCCCGCAGTCGCCGCGCCGATGGCGCCCACCTCGAGTCGAACAATGGCGATGGCATCGCCACGGTGACGATTCGCCAGACGGGCCAAGACCCCATCGAGGTGATCCGGGTGGACGGGCCGAGTTCGTATGGGTTCTTCGACCTGCAGTGGTCGCCCGACGGCGAGTGGGTGATGGCCGTCGACACGATGAACCGCCTCGTGGTGGTCTCGGCAGACGGTGCCATGGGCCCATACCTCGTGGGTGACGACATCTCCGAGCCGGCGTGGCACATTGCCGGCGAGTCGAGCTACACGATCGAGATCACGCCGGCGGGCTAGCCCGAACGCCTACCTGCGCCACGGGCCTGCGTTCCACGACCGGCCCTTGCGCCGGTCCGCTTCGCGCACCCCGACCCCGATGGCGGCGATGACTGCTCCCACCAGGATCGCCCACAGCCACGGGCTGGCCGCGGGACCCTGCTCGGGTTCCTCCTCCGCGGGCGAAGCGATGGCGAGGCAGCCCGACTGGCCCGGATCGGGCTGGCGGGTTCCAGAAGGACACACCGACTGGCCGACCGCGCCGGGCGCATCCACGAAGTGATCCACGTCGGCAGGCACACACCCGGTGGCTCCCGGCTGCGGCTGGTACGACCCGATGCCGCAGGCGACCTGCGCCGCCGCTCCGGGACCGATGGCGAAGTGCCCGGGGTCGGCGGGGAGACACCCGGTGGCCGCCGTGTCGGGTTGAAAGCTCCCCGGGGCACAGGCGACCTGGGTGTCCGCCGCCACCTCCGCCACGAAGTGACCGGCATCGGCGGCGAGGCAGAACGTGCCGCCGGCTCGTGGCGCGTAGCTGCCGCGGGCACACGGCTGCTGGCTGAGCGCAGCCTCGCCGCTGACGAACGTCCCGGGATCGGCGGGGATGCAGGCGTCGGCACCGGCGAGGGGTTGATAGGTCCCTGGGGCACACGGGGTCTGCGCGGCGAGCGCCGCCTCCGGGGCGACATGACCGGGGTCGGCGACGAGACACCCCAGCGCACTCTCGCCCGGCTGGTAGGTCCCCGGAGCACACTCCACCTGTGCCGTGGCGCCTCGCTCGGCGACGAAGTGCCCGGGGTCGGCGCGGCGACAGCCAACCCTGGTGTATCCAGGCTGATAGGAGCCTGGCTCGCACGAGTACTGCGTCGTGGCGGCGGCGGCGGGGACGTAGTGACCCGGAGTCGAGTCGATGCAACCGGTCGCCGCGGACGCCGGCTGATAGGTACCGGGCTCGCACGGCTGTTGGGTCGTTGCCGCGGCCGTGCTCACGAAGTGCCCTGGATCGGCGACGAGGCAACCTGGGGCAGCGGAGGCCGGCTGATACGTGCCGGGGTCGCAGTCCAGTTGGGCGACAGCGCCGGTACCGGGCACGAACCACCCTGGATCGGCATCGAGACACCCGGCCTGCGCTCCCGACGGCTGATAGGTGCCCGCGGGGCACTCCTCCTGCGCCACAGCGCCCGGCCCGGGGGCGCGGTGTCCCGGATCCGCATCGAGGCAGGACGACTGCGCTGCCAGCGGCTGGTATCTGCCAGATGCGCACGGCACACAGGCTGTGCCATCGAAGAACTCGCCCGCCACGCAATCGGCCTGGCCGACGAGGGCCTCGGCCTGCGGAATCGGGCCGGCGACCACCATCACGATGATGGCGGCAGCGACCACGAATCGGAGTGGCGGGATGCGCATCACCCCGAGGATGACCGATGCGGGCGGCATCGTCTAATCCTCGACCGCAGGCTGCTCCGCGGTGTCGTCCTTGGCGAGGTCGAGAAGCATCGTCGCCGGCTTCGCGGTGAGCTTCACGAACTCGACGAGACCCTTCCCCACGAGGCCCGGGACCGCGCCGAGACGGGGACCCCCGACAAACCCGCGCCGCCCGAAGTACACCCAGAGTCCGATGCCCACCACCGACATGAGGGCGATCACCCCGAAGTATCCCCACCTCCAGGCCAGTTCCGGCATGTGGGCGAAGTTCATGCCGTACACGCCGGCGATGAGCGACAGCGGGAGCACGATCGCCGAGAAGACAGTGAGTACCTTCATCACTTCGTTGGCGCGTTCCGCGACGGTACCCCGGTACGACTCGAGCACGCTGCCGAGCAGCACCGGGGCCGCCTCCAGGCTGCGAGTGAGGCGGCTGTAGTCGTCGTAGACGTGGGTGAGGCGACGCCGACCCTGACGGCTGATCCCCGGATACTCCTCCCTGCCAAGGATGCGGAAGATATCCCGCTGCGCCGCCACCATCTCACCGAGAGTGTGGCTGTCGCGGCGCAGGGCGAGGACGTCACCCGGGACCGACGGCACGGCGGCGACGGCGCGGTCCTCGAGTTCGGCGATGCGTTGGTCGAGACCCTCGACGAGCGGGCGGAAGGCGGCGGCACCCACCTCGGCGATGCGCGCCCAGAGCAGATCGGGACCGGACCCGTTCAGCACCCCGGCCTGCAGCACGTGGGTCCTCCCCCAGGCGAAGCCGGGCAGATCCTCGGTGTGAAACGTGACGAGGAACCGCTCCCCGATGAACACGTCGTACTCGACGGTGGTGAGGCGATCGGCAAGAGCCGAGAGCCCGTGCCCGACGATCAGGGTGTGATCGTCACGCTCCTCCACCTTCGGGAACTTGCTCCAGTCGAGCACGTCCTCCACTTCGAGGGCGTCAAGCCCGAAGTGGCTCCCAATCTCGGCCACGTCGACGTGGGTGAACTCGGTGATGTCCAGCCAGAGCCAGCCCTCGGCGTCTCGGATCGCGTCGAGGCGCTCCACCGGGACCTCGACAGCGGAGCCGGCACCTGGCGCGATGTGGAAGAGGGTTCGCACCAGGGGATTATCGCGCTCGCCGGGAGTGCAACGCGGTTCCCGGAACCGACTCACCCTTTCCGGCGTCTCAGTCCCATGAAGAAACTCGCCCTGATCGCTGTTCTGCTCGCCGTGGTCGCTGGCGCCTGCGCCCGGGAGGCGCGCCAACTCGACGCCGCCCGGGACCGCTGGGAAGCCAGCGGCATCACCAGCTACCGGTACGACATCGTCGTGCGCTGCTTCTGCCCCCCGCTCGATGCCACGGTCGAGGTGATAGACGGCGTCGTGGTCTCGACCAAGCCTCTCACCGAAGGGCCGCTCGCACTCGAAGGTCGCACCATCGAACAGCTCTTCGACGACCTCGAGCAGGAACTCGGCGCCGACGGCCGCGGCGACTACACCGTCGTGTACCACCCCGAGTACGGCTACCCGACGCGGGTCGTCGCCGATCCGATCAAGGCCGCGATCGACGACGAGTACACCTATGAGGTGCTGCTGATCACGCGGTAGGAGACGACGGCCGGCACCCGATGCCCGAAACCCGATACCCGCCTTGGGTGCTGGGCGCCGGGTACCGGATCACTATTGCGTATTGCGTATTGCGGGAGCCCACCGAAGGTCGGCGACTCAGACCGGCAATCCCAGTCCCCGCGCGATCACCAGCCGTTGGATCTCCGACGTGCCTTCGCCGATCTCGAGGATCTTGGCATCACGGTAGAAGCGCGCCACCGGTGAGGCCTCCATCACCCCGGCACCACCGAACACCTGGGTGGCCACCCGGCCGGCATCGACTGCCGTTTCGGAGGCGAACAGCTTCGCCTGTGCTGCGGCCTGCTTGAACGGCCGGCCCTGGTCGCGCAGCCAGGCGGCGCGATAGGTGAGCAGCCGCGCTGCCTCGACCGCCACCTGCAGGTCGGCCAGCTGGAAGGCCAGACCCTGATTGGCACCGATGGGTCGCCCGAAGGCAGAGCGATGCGTCGCATATGCCACGGCGTGATCGAGGCAGGCCGAGGCGATGCCGACGGACATGGCTCCGATGGCGATGCGCCCATCATCGAGAATGGAGAGGAATTGGTGCAACCCGCGACCCTGCTCCCCCAGGAGATTCCCGCGGGGGACCCGGCAGCGCTCGAAGCGCACCCCGTGGGTGTCGGATGCCCGCCACGCCATCTTGCGATACGCGGGCTCGATGACCAGACCGGGGGTGCCCGACTCGACGACGATCGTGCTGATCCCGCCATCCGGGGTTCGAGCGGTGACGGTGATGAGCGACGTCATCGCCGTGCCCGAATTGGTGATGAAGGCCTTGGTGCCGTCGATCACCCACTCGTCGCCATCTCGAACCGCCTTGGTTCGCGTCGCGCCGGCGTCGGAGCCAGAGTCGGGTTCGGTGAGGGCGAAGGCGGCGAGGGCGCGCCCGGCGAGCAGATCGGGAAGCCACCGACCCTTCTGCTCCGCGGTCCCGAAGTGGTGGATGGGATTGGCACCGAGACCGACCGCAGCTTCGAGGGTGATCGCCAGCGAGGCATCCACCCGGGCGATCTCCTCGACGGCGATGCAGAACATGAGGAAGTCGGCACCACCTCCCCCGAACTCCTCGGGGAACGGAATCCCGAAGAGCCCCAGATCTCCCATCGCGCGCACCACATCGAGGGGGAAGTGGTGCTCGTCGTCCCAGCGGGCGGCGTGAGGTGCGATCTCCGACTCTGCGAAGGAGCGCACCACCCGCCGGAATGCCTGATGCTCGTCGGAGAGCGCGAAATCCACCACCAACCTCCTGCCGCCGGCGACCGAAGCGGTGAGCGTATCCGACCGGAACGGGCTGAGCAGCCCGGACCTCAGCTCGAGGCCGGCGTGGCGATGGGACCGGCGAGTCGGGCGAGGATCCCCTCGATCCCGGCCGGCTTGATCACCGAATGCCCGGTGCGCACGTCGATGAGCACGAAGCTCTTCACCATCCGATCGCCCGCGGGAACCCGACGGATCACATCGAGGGAGAACCCCGGCCACGGTTCTCCACGGAACTGGACGTCGTCCGGCAGCGGCTGCGGGGCTCGCAACGGTGAACCCGACATGCAGCGCACCCTGGGCACCCCGACGGGGTCGACGAGCACCGCAGTCCCCCGCTGCAGGATCGCCTGGCGTGAGGCAACGCGATCACCCCGAAGTTCGTGATCGGTCACCGCGGTGTCGGCAAGGAGCACGACCGGAGTGAGCGTGTCGATGAAGTCCCGGAGATAGGTCGCGGCCACTTCGAGGGGAGCGCCCCACGCCGCGGCCAGACGATCATCCGCGGCGAGGGTGCCGGAGAGCACGGACACATCACACACGTCGCCGGTGACCATGCCCCCGTAGGTACCCGGAGAGGTCGCCACCCGGACATCCGCGCCATGGCCCGGATCCACCGAGTCGAAGCATGGCCCGAACGGAGACCACGACACACCCGATGTGGGCACGCCATCGACGTCGATCGGGGACCCCAGGCTGCGCGTCAAGACTCGCGGGGCTCCCAGCGTGACACACACGGCCGAGCCGTCGAGGGCGGTCACCGTGAACCGGCCGTCGTCGTCAAGGCGGTCGCCATTGCGATCATCGAGGTCGGAGAGGAGCGCTCGCAGCCCGACGACGCCGCCGACGGTGCGCTCGATCCGGAGGATCGACAACCGGCTGGCATCGCCCTCTCCGCTGCCAAGGGCAGAGGCCAGTTCGGTGGCGACGATCAGATCTGCGGTCGAGTGACGGTGGTGCGGGGACTCGACGAGTGCCGACGAACGCGGCGGGGTGGCGAGGAGTGCCGGATCGAGACCGAGATCGACGGCGAAGGGAGCGGTGAAGGGCGCATCGCCGACGGCATCGGAGGCGAGAAGCATCACGGATCCGGGACCGCGCCCCGCCATGACACTCACCGGCTCGGGACCATTCGCCTCGAGGACCAGGATCACCGCCCCTCCCGCCGACACCGCCAGTCCGAGCGCGGCGACACCGCGCAGGAAGCGCATCACCCCGTCGATGGCCCCGTGCTCCACGTCACACCCTCTGCGTCCAGGTCGGCCACCGATCGTAGTCGCGAGGGATGAGGGCTGCCGGGGCTACCGTGATGGGCCGTGAATCGCCTCCTCGGCTTCGCCGGCATCCTCGCCATCTCGTTCTCGGCGATCTTCGTCCGCCTCGCCGACGTCTCCCCCACCACCGCGGCCTTCTTTCGGGTGGCGTACGCGCTGCCGATCCTGATCGTGGCGACACGCCTCCGCCCCGATCGGCGCTCGTCACGGGAACGGCTTCTCGCCGCCGGAGCTGGACTGATCTTCGCGGTCGACCTCACGCTGTGGTTCGCCTCGATCGGCGACATCGGCGCGGGACTGGCGACCCTCGTCGTGAGCTCACAGGTGCTCTGGGTGGGACTGCTGGCGTGGGTGGTGCTACGCGAGCGACCCCGGGCCTCGGCATTCGTCGTGGTGCCGGTGGCGCTCCTCGGCATCGCGCTGATCAGCGGCTTGGGGCGCGAGGATGCCTATGGCGACAACCCGGTGCGGGGGGTGGTGCTGTCGCTCCTCGCCGGGATCACCTACGCGCTCTTCATCCTGATCTTCCGCTCCGCCAGCAAGCAGCACGGGTCCCCGGCGGGTCCGTTGCTCGACCTCACCGCCGGAGCGACCGTCGGCCTGCTCCTGCTCTCGCGATTCGATGGCGACTTCTCGCTCGCCATCACCTGGCCGGCCCACGGCTGGCTCGTACTGCTCGCGGTGCTCGGCCAGTCGCTCGGATGGCTGCTGATCTCCGTGGTGCTGACACGGTTGCCGGCGCTGGAGACGTCGATCATGCTGCTGCTGCAGCCGGCAGCGACGATGCTGTGGGCCCAGCTGGTCTTCGCCGAGCAGCTCTCCCCGATGCAGTGGGTGGGGGCAGGTATCGTGCTCATCGCCATCATCGGTGCCGCCCTTGCCGGGTCCACCCGCATCCGGCGTGCCTCCCTGGAGGCGCCCGAACCGTGATCCGGGGCTAGAGGTACTTCGGAAGCAAGGCCCCAGGATCGCGGAAGAATCGCGATCGAGGCAGAGCGTCCCGGGCCCCCAGCGAGCGCGCCCGCACCATGGCGATGCCATCCACGTGCGGCCCATAGGCGATGGCAGCGATCCCGCGGCTCGCTGCTGCCCGGATCACGTCGTCGGCCCCAGGATGTTCCAGATCGACGAAGACCACCACCTGTCCCAGCACCGCGTCGGCTGCACGGATCTGCTCCATGCGATACCCCACCGCGACCAGAGAGCGCTCGATGCGGTCGAGATCGAGGAGATTGGCGGCAAGCACGCCGCATGCCGGCCGGGTGATTGCCGCCGCTTTGGCGGCGCCCCAGGCGAGGTGGGCCAGCCAGGCCTCCTCACCGAGCGCCGCCGAGGAAGCAGGAGCGAGATCGAACGTGTCGCCCGGCAACGCGGCCTCGGCAGCCGGATCGCGACGCGGCGGTGCCGCCCCCGCCGATGCCAGCGCCGCAGTGGGGCCGGCGAGCGCCTCCTGGAACACCTCGAGGGGACCCCGCGGCTGGTCGCGGTACGGCAAGGCCAGCAACCGATCGAGTTCGGCAGCGAGCCACGACTGCGCATCACGGAGCACCGAGTCGGCCGGCTGCGGCCATCCCCCCGCGGCGAGCCGACCCACCACATACGAAGGCAGCGCCGACACCAGTGCTTCGCGTAACCGCCGCGACACCTCATCCACGGGTCAAAGGCTAGGGACGCCACAACCCGATCTCTCCCCCTCACGCTCCTGTAGAGTCGGCGCTCCACACCGAGAGAAGGATTCATGCGCCGACTGATCGTCATGGCGTCGCTGCTGGCCCTGGTTGCGACCGCCTGCAAGATCGAGACCAATATCGGGGCCGTCATCAACGCCGACGGAAGCGGGACGATCGTCACCGAAGTCGGCATGGACGAAGAAGCCAAGGGCTTCTTCCTCTCCGAAGAGGGCGCCGACCCGTTCGAGGGCAATGACCTCGCCGACTGCGCGGGCGCCCGCACCAGCGAGGAGCAGCGCGGCGACTTGACGTTCTACATCATCGAATGCGATGTGGCGGACATCACCGAGTTCGAGAACACGATGACCAGCACCGAGAACACGATGCTGACCTCGTTCGACATCACCGTGACCGACACGCTGGTGTCGGTCACCGGCACGGCATCGGCCGAGGACGCACTGGGAAGCGAAGTCGAAGGCTTCGACCCGGCGCTGCTCGAGGACTCGATCTCGGCCAACCTGAAGATCACCCTCCCCGGGCGAATCCTCAACCACAATGCCGACTCGCAAAGCGGCAACACCCTGACCTGGGACATTCCCATCCTCGGCGGGACCCTCGACGTCGAGGCGTCGTCGGATCCGTCCGGCACCCCGGCGAGTGACGGCGGGGGCGGCTTCCCGATCTGGCTCATCGCGGTGATCGTCGTGGTCGTGCTCGGTGGCGGCTACTACCTCTGGACCCAGAACAAGAAGAAGGGCGGCTCGGCTCCAGCCGATACTCCGCCCCCGGCCGCATAGGCGCCGAGTAGATCGGGGTTCCGTGCACCTCGTCGTCGTCGATCTGATCCCGGCCCTCCTCTCGTGGGAGGGCCGGGATCGTTCCGACGAGCCCAGCGTGGCGCCTGAGGCGGCCCACGCCCTCGGGCACCTCTTCGATGCCTTCCAGATGATCGCGGTCGCCGATGCCGGCACCACCTCAGCAGTCCTGCGCCGCCACCTCGAGCAGCAGGAGCTCGCCGGGTACTTCGATGTGGTGGTGACGAGCGCCGAGCACGGCCCAGTGCTCACCGCCCGCGCCATCCGTCGCATCGTGCGCACCGCGGCCCCGCGCGAACGGGGAGTGGTCGTGACCGCCCGCGCCGGACTCGCCGCCGACCTGCGCCGATCGAGAATGGCGGTCGTGCTCACCCGTCACGAGGAATTCGGAGGCGTCGTCGACGCCGTGTTCGACATCGCGTACGGCCGGGTGACACCGTAAGCGAACCTATTCCAGCGAGATCCTCATCCGCTTGTTGGCCTTGCCCTTGCTCTCGGTGCCCACGACGCGCACCGGTCCCACCTCGCGGGTATTGGCGACGTGGGTGCCGCCGTCGGCCTGCTTGTCGATCGATCCGCTCTGGATGACCCGGATCGGATCGATCGACGCGGGGATGAGGTTCACCTTGGTGCGGATGAGGTCGGGATCGGCAAGGGCGTCGGCGCGCGGCATGAACTGCACGGTCACCTCATGGCCCGCAGCGAGGGCGGCGTTGAGCCTGGCCTCCACCTCCCGCCCGAATTCGACGGTGATCGACTCCAGTTCGAAGTCCATGCGAGCCTCACCCGGCTCCATGTTGCCTCCTGTCACTTTCGCCCCGAACTCGCCCCACACGACTGCGGAGAGCACGTGCAGGGCGGTGTGGGTGCGCATGAGACGATGGCGTCGCTCCCAGTCGATGCGGGCGGTGACGGTGGAGCCGATCGGGGGCGGATCGTCGGTCAGGTGGTGGACGACGCTGCCCTCTCGCTTGACCGTGTCGATCACCGGCAACGTGTGCCCTTCCCACACCAGCACACCGGTGTCGCCGGGTTGACCACCTCCACGGGCATAGAACACGGTGCGATCGAGCACGACACCATCCGGAGCGACCGCGATCACGGTGGCGGCGCATTCCCGCGCGTAGGCATCTCGTGTGGCGAGTTCCTCGGTCACGGTGCCTCCCGGCTCGCGAAATCCCACGCTACCCCGTGACCGCCGTCACCTGGGCGACGGCCGACTCCCCCTCGGCGGTCACCGTCACCTCCCAGGGGCCGCCGTCGCCAAACCGAACGACACCGCAGTGGGCGCGGTAGACCTCGTCCACGGCGACGGCGGGATCACACCGCAGATGGCCCGAGTCCGTGATGAGGACGATCGTGTCGACGGGCGGATCGACGTAGGGCGCGATCTCCACCGAGCAGAACCCGACGCGCTCGCGCCGCACCACGACATTGCAGTCCACAGCCACGGCATCGATCGAGAATCCCGCTCTCCCCGACCACAGCGCCAGGACTTCTTCCACACGACGGCGATTCACCGACCCGAACACCGGGATCTCCGAGTTCATCATCGAGTCCACTGTGGGCCGAACCGCATTCGCGCCAGCCGAGTAGCACCCGCCGGACACGAGCGCAGTCACGATGCGATCCCGCAGCGCGGTGTCCACCGACACGCCGTACCTCTCCAACACCGCGACGTACTCCTCGAAAAAGGGGTCGATGTCGCCGAGCAGGGCACCCACCACTCCGTGGCGGTGGCCTCGTCGGGAGCGCAGTTCGGATACCCGTAGGTGACGCCCCGCTCGGGTTCGACGTACTCGTCGCGCAGGTCGAACAGGGCATGGCCCCACTCATGGGTGAGCGTGGCGGATTGGGCACGCGGATAGCTCGGGAACACCGCGAGGTAGGACGAGGAGAACACCAGGCCCTCCCGCTCGATGGGCGCCGGTCCGTCGGGGGTGCTGAACGAAGGCCACAGCGCCTCCGACCGGGCGTACTCCCCCGGGTACTGGACATCGATCGCCGTCACCGCGACGTCGGGGAGCCCGAAATCGGGGGGAGGGCGATCCCACCCCATGGGCGGCGCGGTGTGGTCGAGTGCCCGGGGATGCGCGAGCACGTCGTCGAGCATCCAAAGGTTGAACGCGTGTCGCGACGAACGCAGTGGTTCGATGGCAAAGGGACCGTACTGTACCCACCACACCGCACCTGGCTCCGAATCGCTCACGACGGCGTCGTCGGCTCCGATGGGCAACGGGCCCTCCCAGCCGAGCAGCGAGTGGATCAACCGCATGGCCGTTTCCGGGTCGGTGTTCCCGCTCGGGGCGAACACGACGTTGATGCGATCCGCCTCGGCGCGATTCCAGCCGGCGATCACCTCCCGGAGGTGGCCGCTGCCGACCTGAAAGCCGACCCCACCCGATACCTCCCGGCAGCGGAGCCGGGACTCGCCCACGCACGGTGTGATCACGTATCGCCCCGAGGGGAGATCTCCCGTGTCGACGGCAACCGTCTCGAAGCTGTCGGCCGCCACCTCGGGAACATCGACGGTGGCCATGAGCCGTCCGTCGTCCCGCGATCGTATGGCCGCAAAGCGGACCCGGGTGCGTTCCGGGCCGTCGAGCCACATCGTGAGCGGGTTGGCCGCAAACACGTAGGGCTCGCCACCCCACTCGGTGTTGAACGAGGCGGGCTGCGACCAGGAGTCGAGCACCCGGGCGGTGGCAAAGGCGACAGCCGCCACACCGGATATCACCGGGGTCACACGCCGCTCCCCGGTGTTGAAGTACACGAAGACCCCTGGGCAGATCAATCGGTCATCACGGATGAAGCATGGCGGGTGCTCGTCGTTGTCCTCGTCGTAGCGAAGATCGATATCGGCGTGATGCGGACCCCAAGGGTCGAGCGCGAGACCCTCCGGGATCGGGTACGTACAGTCGACGAGTTGGCCGGCAAGGACCACCGCCGGCACGCAGACCCCGGGGCCGACATCGTCGGCCGTGAGGAGGGGGACCGTTTGGGCCGTCGCCGGTGCCGCGCCGAGCACCGCGCCCGCGAGGGTGAGCGCGATCGCGGCGACGACGGGACTTCTCATGGCGTCAGGCGAGTCTACGAGTGCGAGGTTTCCTCTTCACCGGGTTCACGCTCGTCGTGGTGGAGCAGGCGATCCAGCGGCGATGCACCGGGCGGCACCTCTTCGATGAGTGCCTCGGATGCCTCCTGCCACGTCTCCCCGAGAACCCGGGTGCGCCACAGGTGACCGCCGATGATCTTCATGCTCGACATCACCGGCACGGCCAGCACCACCCCCCAGAACCCACCGAGGGAAGCGCCGAGCACCAGACCGAGGATGATCATCGCCGGATGGATCCTCACGGTGGCCCGCAGGACGGTCGGGCTGACGAAGTGGTTGTCGACCTGCTGCACGATGAGTGCCACCAGGCCCGCCCACGCGGCAGTCGCCAGGTCGCGCGTCGCCAGAGCCACCAGCATGCCGAGGGCGCCACCCACCCACGGCCCGACGAAGGGAATGATGTTGAGGAACCCGGCGATCATCCCAATGAGCAGCCAGAACGGCAGTCCGATCGCCCAGAAGCCCACGCTGGTCATCACCCCGACGATGAGGGCGACGAGCAGTTGGCCGCGCAGGAACCCGCCCACCGCCAGCCCGAGTTCACGGGCGACGAAGACCACCTCGGCGCGCTGCCGGGGCGGGATCAGCGAGAGGGTCTTGGCACGCACCTTGGGGAGGTCGAGGAGCAGGTAGAACGCGATCACCGGAGCAAGGAGGAGCAGGAACACCGCTTCGAGCACGCTCAAGGTGATGTCGGTGATACGGCCGAGCTGGTCGGAGAAGAAGTCGCCCTCCCCGCCGGTGAACTCATCGCGCACCTCTTCGTAGGAAGGGAAGTCGACTTCGGAGAAGCCGAGGTCGTCGGCGAAGCCTTCGAGGTCGGCGATGAGATCGTCATAGATCGTGGGGAAGTTGTCGGCGAGCTCACCGGCCTGGTCGGAGATCGACGGGAACACGAGGAAGCCGATGAGGGTGACAAGGCCCATCAACACGAGGTACGAGAGGCAGGAACCCATCCACCGCGCCATCCCCCTGGCACTCAGCCGGGTCACGATGGGGTTGAGCATGTAGATGATGGCGATGGCGATGATCACCGGGGGCACCACGATCCAGACCTTGCTCAGCAGCCAGATCATGGTTCCGAGGAGCGCGAGCGTGCCGAGCAGGCTCCACGACACAACCCCGAGTCGGCGGATCCGCGAATCGTTCATCGTGGCTTGGCGTCGCCGAGACGGCGCTCGACGCTGCGCCGCTTGGCGTCATCGCGCACGCGGCGGAGGCGGCGGACGGTCATGGGGGCGATGCGCTCGGCGTCGGGGTCGTCGATGAGCCGACGCAGCACCTGGTAGTACCGGGTCGCGCTGATGTCGAGGTACTCACGAATGGCGCGATCCTTGGGCCCCGGGTAGAGCCACCAGGACCCTTCGAATTCGAGGATCGAGCGGTCGCTCTCGCTGAGCATGGCGAGGCGGATGGTACGGGGCCACCCCGACGGAATCGGGGATTGTCATCAGGCGATCCGAGCCGGGTGCCGGAATCGAACCGGCGACATCCTCTTTACAAGAGAGGTGCTCTGCCAACTGAGCTAACCCGGCGCGCCATCAGGGTAGAAGGACGAAGGACCGATGTTGAGGTCACCCGAGACCTGATGCCGGACGCCCGACATCTCGTACCTAGTGCCTGGGGCCTCGTGCCTCACTCCGCACCCGAGCCACCTCGTACACCGCCAGGGCGGCGGCGACCGAGGCGTTGAGGCTCTCCACAGGGCCGTGGATGGGGATCGAGGCGACCACGTCCACCCGGTCACGCACCAGGCGGCTGAGACCGCCTCCTTCGGCACCCACCACCACGGCCACGGGTTCGGCGAGCAGCGTCAGGCCGAAGAGCGACTGTCGCCCCCCAGCATCGAGGCCGACCGTCCACACCTGCATCCGCTTGAGGGTCTCCACCACGTTGGCGATCGATGACTCCGCCGCAACCCTGAGGTGCTCGAATGCCCCGGCAGCCGCCTTGAAGGCGGTGGCTTCGAGCGGAGCCGCGCGATGTTCCGGGATGACGAGGCCGCCGATGCCGGCGGCCACGGCGGATCGGGCAAGGGCCCCGACATTGCGGGGATCCTCGAGGTGGTCGAGCACGAGCACGGCGGCGGGCGTCGTGGCCGCCACCACGTCCTCGAGCGAGGCGATCGGTATGGCGCGGCAGGTCGCCACGACGCCCTGGGGAGCGTCCGTCGCGGCCTCGCGGCGCACGTCGTCTACTACCTCGACGGGCACCCCGCGGGTCCGAGCCGAGCTGAGCAGCGATTCCAGGGCGTCGAGACGAGCCCGCTCGACGGTGAGGCGCTCCACCCGGCCGGCCGCCAGCGCCGCTGTCACGGCATGGATCCCCTCGACGCTATGGCCGATGCCAGGTCGTGCCATCGGCACCATCCTCCAGCGTGATTCCAAGTGCAGCGAGCTCACGCCGAACCGTGTCGGCGACGGCGAAGTCCCGCCCGGAGCGCGCCCGTGATCGGAGATCGATGAGCGCGGTCACGACGGCATCGGGCGATCCCCCGGAAATCCCCATGCGCGCGGCAATCGCATCGAGATCGCCGGCGAGGTCGGCGAGAGAGGTGGCGGGTTCGTCGATGGCGAGGACCGCGGTGATCTCGTCATAGGCGGCGGCGATGGGATTGGCATCCTCGCCGGCATCGAGCAACCGGTTGCCTTCGCGCACCGCGTCGAAGAGCACGCCGAGGGCTCCGGCGGTGTTGAAGTCGTCGTCCATCGCCGAGCGGAACGCCTGCAGTACCGCGGCATCGGGGACATCCGCGTCGGGGACGACGGCGGCGGCTCCGAGACGACGACGGAACGACCACAGGCGGTCGAGGGCCGCCTCCGCCTCGGTGAGGAGGTCGGGGGCGTATTCGATCGGCTGGCGATACTGGGCGCGGAGGTAGAACAGCCGCACGGCTTCGGGCCGGCTGGAGGCGAGAAGGTCGAGAAGACCGACGACGTTGCCGAGCGACTTCGACATCTTCTCGCCGCGCAAGGTCACCATGCCGTTGTGCAGCCACGTTCGGACAAACGGCGCCGACTCCGCGGCCGCCTCGGACTGGGCGATCTCGTTCTCGTGGTGGGGGAACACGAGATCCAGTCCGCCACCGTGGATGTCGAATCCGAACCCCAAGTCCTTCTCGGCCATCGCCGAACACTCGATGTGCCAGCCGGGGCGTCCCGGTCCCCAGGGCGACTCCCAGACGGGCTCGCCAGGCTTCGACGCCTTCCACAGGGCGAAGTCGAGAGGGTCACGCTTGTGCTCACCCGGCTCGATACGGGCCCCCGACACCAGCTCGTCGACGTTGCGTCCACTCAACTTGCCGTACCCGGGGAAGGACCGGACCGCGAAGTACACGTCTCCGCCGGCCGGGTAGGCGTGACCTCGGGAGATGAGCCGGGAGATGAGCTCGATCATCTCCGGAATGTGCTCGGTGGCGAAGGCGAGTCCGTCCGGCGGCGCCACCCGCAACCGGCGGTAGGCCTCGAGGAATTGAGCCGTGGTGCGGCGGGCGACCTCGGCGGCGGTGACGCCTTCGTCCTGGGCGGCGGCGATGATCTTGTCCTCGACATCGGTGATGTTCGTCACGTACCGGACCGCCAGGCCCGTCCATTGCAGGTAGCGGCGGATGACGTCGAAGGCCACGGCCTGGCGGCCGTGGCCGACGTGCGGCGCCGATTGCACGGTGGGCCCGCACACATAGAGCGACACCTTGCCGGGAGCGCGCGGCACGAACTCCTGGAGTTCCCGTCCCAAGGTGTTGTAGACGCGCATACGGGGGGCGATGGTATAGGAAGTCACCAGTCTCCAAGCAGCAGACAGCAGGCACCAGGCATCTGGCATGGGGTACCCGGCACCGCCCCTACCCTTCTTCCATGCCCCATCCGTCCGGACGGCCCTGGATTGCGGCGCATCGCGGGGCCTCGAGGCTGGAACGGGAGAACACGCTGGCCGCGTTCCTGCGCGCCGTCGTCGTCGGAGCCGATGCGGTGGAGATGGATGCCCGGCGCACCCGCGATGGTGAGATCGTGGTGCATCACGACGCCACCCTCGGCGGTGAACCCCTGATCTCCCTGTCGCGGGCCGAGGTGGCTCGACGGGCACCGTGGATTCCCGACCTCGCCGATGCGATCGCCGCCTGTGTCCCGGCCTGGGTCGACCTCGAGATCAAGAACTCCCCTGGCGACCCGGACTGGGATCCCGACGACGCCGTGCTCGACGCGGCAGCCCCGCTCATCGATCGCCGGATCGTCGTCACCTCGTTCAACCCGACGACGGTGGCCCGTGCCCATGCCCTGGGGATGCGGTGCGGCAGGCTGCTCGGCTGGGGCGACCACCCCGGAACCGTCCTGTCGGAATGGCCGGGGTACGAGTTCGTGCTCCCGTCCCAGGAGCTGGTGCCGCCGGCTGCGAGCAAGGGGTTCGTGGCGGCCGCCGGCGCGGTGGGGGCGAGCGTGGGAATCTGGACCATCGACGATGCCGAGACCATGCGCGCCTACGCCGCCGCGGGCGTGGACCTGATCTTCACGAATGTGCCGGACGTCGCGGTGGGCACGCTGGCGAGGTAGCCCGTTGCCCGTCACCCGTTGCGAGAGTTCATGCCCGGGCCTGGTGACTGGTGACCGGCGACTGGGGGCTTTCTTCCTCCATCACCACCACGGCGAGCGCGGCGATGCCCTCATCGCGACCGATGAAGCCCATCGTGTCGGTCGTGGTGGCCTTCACCGAACACGCCCGCACCGGGACTCCGAGGGCGGCGGCGAACGCCGCGCGGATCGAGTCACGATGGGGTGCGATCCTGATCGACTGGGCGACGATGGTGACATCGGCGCTCGTGGGATGGAACCCGGCCGCAATCGCCCGGGCCACGGCATCGCGGAGGATCACCACGCTGTCCGCGTCGCTCCAGCGCGGATCGCTCGATGGATAGAACTCCCCGAGATCGCCGAGGGCGGCGGCGCCGAGGACGGCGTCGGTGAGGGCATGTGCCGCCACGTCACCGTCCGACGTCGCCTCCACGCCGCGGGTGTCGTCGACGATGACGCCGCCGAGGAGGACGAACCCTTCCGAGGAGAAGCGGTGTGCGTCGATCCCCCAGCCGACCCTCATGGCAGCCAGGCCTCGGCGATGGCAAGGTCTTCGGGACGGGTGATCTTCAGGTTGCTGGTCTCTCCCGGCACGAACACGACGCTACCGCCATTGCGCTCCACGAGCTGGGCATCATCCGTGGCGTCGGAGTCGTCGGCGCGGTGAGCCTCGCGGAGGGCGTCGAGCACGAACCCCTGCGGGGTCTGCACCGCGATCAGCCCGCTTCGGGACACGGTGGTCACGACACGGGCCCCCTCGACCTGCTTGAGGGTGTCGGCGACGGGGATGCCGGGCACGACACCGTCGACGTCTCCGACCTGCAGGCGGGCTGCCACCAGTCGCCCGAGCGAGGCGGAGGCAAGGGGGCGAGCCGCATCATGCACCAGCACATGCGATGCATCGGACGGAAGGGCCGCCAGCCCCGCCGCCACGGAGTCGCGCCGGCGGATACCTCCCGGGATGCCCCCGGGAGCGGCACCGACAACGGTCACGGTGAGGGCGCCTGCCTGGCGCAAAGACTCGACGGCGCGCACCCACAGCGGGATGCCGCCGAGGAGCACGACGGCCTTGGGACCGCCGAAGCGCTCCCCCCGCCCTGCGGCGACGACGATGCCGTGGAGATTCACGCTGCCAGTTTGGCGAAGAGCAGCCGCCCGATCGAGGTTCGCAGCGCTCCGGCGATCTCGATGTCGATGGTTCGACCGACGAGTGAAGCGGCATCCTCGACCACGACCATGGTGCCGTCCTCGAGATAGCCGACACCCTGGCCAGGCTCGGTACCCGCCTTCTCGATGATCAGCGACACCACGTCGCCCGCCATGGGGCCGCTGCGCAGCGACTCGCTGATGGCCTGGGGATCGAGCACCTCGATGCCGCGCAATCCGGCCGCCCGCGCCAGGTTGTGATCGGTGGTGATGAGGATGGCGCCGAGGTCGGCAGCCAGGGCCAGGAGCTTGGCATCGACTTCGCCGTGACCGGGGAAGGTGCGCTCATCGACCACGGTGTGGATGCCGGTCACGGTGGAGAGCGCCTCGAGCACATCGAGGCCGCGCCGGCCCCGTCGACGGCGCTGCACCTGGCCGCTGTCGGCGATGCCCTGCAACTCGTCCACCACCAGACCGGAGAGACAGACTTCGCCGCGCACCAGGCCGGCGCGAGCCAGTTCGAGCACCCGGCCATCGATGGCGGCGGACGAATCGACGACGTACCGCAGCGGCTCGGAGGCGTCCGCTTGGGGCCGTCGACGGGTCGCCAGCCCTGCGGCGGCGAGGAGGTCCTCGGAACGGGCGGTGAACAACCGGGCACCCGTCGCCGCCGCCACGATGACGAGCAGGGCGCCGGCCGGCCAACCGATCACTTCCGGAAGCAGCACGATGGCGGGAACCGCAGCCGCGGCGCCGACGATGAGTCCGGCAACGAAACCAAAAGCACCGGCAAACAACTCGGCACCGGAGGCCCGGTGGACCGCCGCCGGAACCCGGTCGATGCCGCGTCGCACCAGCCGGCCGGCGAGCCCGCCGACGACATACCCGATCCCGGCGCCGAGCACGGCTCCGATCACTGCGGCGGTGTCCGGGTTGGTGGCCGCCTGGGTCCAGTCGGGCGCGGTGCGCCCCAGCGAGAATCCCGCGGCTGTGGCGGCCAGGGTGACGACGAGGCGAACGGCTTCGATCAGCATGCCGTCCTACTCCTCCTCGGTGGTGTCCACCCTCGGCAGAGACTTGTCGAGGCGCTTCATAGCCTCTTCTTCGGACAGATTGAGCGCGAACCGAAGCTCTGAAGCCAGGATCATGCGCGCTTTTGAAAGCATCCGCTTCAGGGCCGGCGAAATCCCCTTCGTCTGCTGGGCAAAGGTGAGATCGCGGACCACCTCGGCGACCTGGAAGATGTCGCCCGAGTTGATCTTCTCCGTGAGCAATTTGTACCAACGGCTCCAGTTGGCACCCGCCTCCTCGGGCTCGGTGCGGAACACGGCGAGCACCCGCTTGGCGGCGGTCTTCGAGATCACCGGACGGACGCCGAGATCCAACGAGCGCGCCGCCGGGACACGCAGGATGAGGGAATCGATGGCGACCTGGAGCACGAAGAAGTCCTGCTTCTTGCCGTCGAACTCGCGCTTCTCGGTGGCGATGATGGTGGCGGCGCCATGGTGCGGATAGACCACCTTGTCGCCCTTCTTGAACGGGATCGGCTGCGGCTTGCGAGGTGGTTCCGGGGGCGGCGCGGCAGTGACTCTCCTCCCCGGACCTCCCAGTCGCCCGGCACCGCGTCGCGAGAGTGGCGCCATCGGGGGATGCGCCGCCTCTCTCGTCGGAGCCATGGGTGTCTTTGCCGCCGTCCCCTTCGCCGCAGCAACCGCCTTGGTCGCCGCTCGCTTCGCCGCAGGCTTCTTGGCAGGAGCCTTCTTCGCAGGAGCCTTCTTGGCAGGAGCCTTCTTGGCAGGAGCCTTCTTCGCCGCAGCCTTCTTGACAGGGGACTTCTTGGCGGCGGCCCTCTTCACAGGAGCCTTCTTCACCGGGGGCTTCCTGGCGGCGGCCTTCTTCACCGCCGCAGGCTTCTTCGCAGCAGCCGTCTTCGATTTCTTGGCGGGGGACTTCTTCGCGGTCATGCCTCAACAGAGGTGGGGGGCCGCAATGGTACCGCACGGGAGCCTGGTACCCGATTCCGGGTGCCAGATGTCAGATGCCGGGTACCGGGCACCGGGTTCGATGCCAGATTCCCGATACCCGATGCCCGAGTTCTCCGGCGGGGATCGGGTATCGGGTAACGGGTCGATACAGAAGCCGGACGCTGGGAGCGGGACGCCTCCGTCTCAGTCGTCTTCCACTTCCCAGCCGCGGCTGGAGTCGACGAGCCGATCGAAGAATCGCCGCAGTTGGCGGGCGCGGGCGCGGCCGACACCCTCCACCTGATCGAGGTCGCCCACGGATGCGGTGAGCAGCTCCTGGAGGTTGCCGAAGTGCCCCACCAGCGACACCTTGACGGCGTCGGGGAGCCGTGGGATCCGATCGAGCATCCGATACCCGCGGGCGCGCACCGGGTTCTCCTGGGGTCCGAGGTCGAGCAGCGCCGCCACCTTTGCCTCGTCGCTGAGGTGCTCTGTCGAGAGCGTGTCGATCAGGTCGAGGGGCTGTGCCGCCTTCGGTGGGAACCGGCGTGCGTAGTCGGCATACACGAGCACGGCGGCCTCGCCGACTCCGGCGAGGAGGTCGAGCAACTGCAAGCGGATGAGCTCGCCCTCACCTCCGAGCTCGACCGCGTAGTTCTCCAGGTCCGAGCCGATGCGACGAATCAACGCGGCACGCTGCAGGAACTGCACGATGTCGCGGTTGACGACGATATCGGCGACCTCGAGCTGGGTGAGGCGATCCTCGTCGTCGGTGAGCCGGCGCCGGAACCGCTCCAGCGTCAGCAGGTTCTGATTGGCCTGCGCCAGGAGCGCCGTCGGGCTGCGCAGCTCGAACTGCCGACTCCCGACGAACACCGTCACCGTCTGGCGGCCCTGGCTCACCACGACGACGGGCCGGCCCGTCTGGACGGCGACGCGCTCGGCAGTGCGGTGACGGGTGCCGGTCTCATTGGTGGCGATCGACGGATCGGGAATGAGGTGTACGTTCGCCCGGTAGATCACCTCGGCGGCCTCGTCGGTGATCACCGCTCCATCCATCTTCGCCAACTCGGCGAGCCGCGCCGGTCCGAAGTCCGCACCGTCGAGATGGAAACCGCCCGTGCAGATCGCTTCGATGTCACGGCCGTACCCGAGCACGATGAGCGCCCCGGTCTCCTGGCGGAGGATCAATTCGATGGCGTTGCGCAGGGGCGTCCCGGGGGCGAGCGCCCGCCGGATGTCGAGGGTGTGATCCTTCTGGGCCATCGAAAGGCGAGGCTAGTACGCGAAGAAGTCTCCAGTCTCCAGTCTCCAGTCTCCAGTCTCTAGGAGGACCTGGGATGTCAGGAATCGGGTATCAGTATCAGCCGTGAGCGCCTGCGCTCTGAAGCACCAGCCCTGCGAATTGCGAATTGCGCATTGCGCCTACTTCATCAGCCCCAACTCGCCCAGCACCCGATCCACCCGATCGTGCCCGTTGCCGCGCGGGCCGATGGCGCGGTGGACGCCGAGACGCTTGGCCTCAACGGCGCGATGATCGCCGTGGGCCACCGGGCGGATCTCGCCCGTCAGGCCCACCTCGCCCCATGCCGCCACCGCGCCGACGCTGCGGTCGAGCAGGGATGACGCCAGGGCGATGGCGACCGGCAGATCGCACCCCGGATCGCGCACCCGGAGCCCGCCCACGACGCTGACATAGACGTCCTTGCCATCGAAAGACAGGCCGGCGTGACGCTCGAGCACCGCCAGCACCTGAAGCACTCGAGCGGCTTCCAGGCCCTTGACCGATCGTCTCGGCTGCGGGAGTGACGTCCCCGCCACGAGAGCCTGCACCTCGACGAGCAGCGGCCGGCGCCCGTCGACCGCGGGAAACACGACACTCCCGGGGACCTCACCGAGATGATCGGTGGCGAGCAGACCGGCGGGATCGGTGACCTCCGTCATCCCGGCCTCGCGCATCTCGAAGAGCCCGATCTGGTGCGTGGGTCCGAAACGGTTCTTCAGGCCGCGCAGCACGCGCAGACCACGGTCGAGATCACCTTCCAGGTAGAGCACGACATCGACCGAGTGCTCGAGGAGTTTGGGGCCGGCGATCCCACCGTCCTTGGTGACGTGGCCCACGAGAACCACGGGCACGCCCGACTCCTTGGCGGCGTGGATGAGGCGTGCCGCCGACTCGCGCACCTGCGCCACCCCACCGGCCGCGCCACCGACCTCACGGGCCTCGATCGTCTGGATCGAGTCCACGATGAGCAGATCCGGTTGCGACTCGACTGCGGCAGCAATGATCACATCGACGTCTCGCTCCGACGACAGCAACACGCCGTCGCCGGTGATCCCGAGTCGCCGTGCCCGCAGGCCGATCTGGTCGAGCGACTCCTCGGCGCTGGCTATGAGCACACGCCCCCCGTGAGCGACGAGCGCCGCCGCCACCTGGAGGAGCAGCGTCGATTTGCCCACGCCGGGCTCACCGCTGAGCAGGATGGCTGCTCCCGGAACAAGGCCCCCGCCGAGCACGCGGTCGACCTCTCCGATGCCCACAGGCCGACGCACCACTTCACCCGCACCGGCCTGGCCCACGGTCACCACCCGGGCTCGACGCGCCTTGTCGCGTGGCGAGCGCCGCTCCGAAGGAACCTCCACCAGGGCGCCGTCCGCCTTGCACTGGGGGCAGAAACCCATCCACTTGGCACTCTCGTGCCCGCACACTTCACAGCGGTACTTCACGGTCCGGAGGTTATCGACGGCGTACGACGAGAAGCGCAACGACAGCGACGACCACGAAGAGTGTTGCCAGGGCGGCCCCATTGGGCCCCGAATTCGACCGTTCGAGTCTCGGTCGGCATCGGCGGGAGACAACGGGGAAACCGTGGCACAATACCCAGCGGTATGGACGACGACTCGATCGAAAACCTCGACGACCTCTTCGAGCCGTTCGGCCTCGAAGGCAAGCCCGGTGCCGAGCCCCCTCAGGCACGGCGGACCCAGCAGCCGCGAACCACCCGGCCGGGGAGTCCGGAGGGGGCGATCGCCTGTGGCTCGTGCGGGGCGGCCAACCACCCCGACAACCGCCATTGCGAGCGCTGCGGAGCTCGCCTCGCCCGCGGCCAGATGCCGGTGGCACCCCAACCCATGTTGCGCACCACCGCCGGCGCCAGGGCACTCATCGTGCTCGCCTCGGTGGTGCTCGGCGTCGCGCTGCTGGCGCTGCTCGTAAATGTCTTCAGCGGCGGCGACGGCACCGCAGCCGAGACCAGTACCACCACGGGCACCTCACTCGCCACCGTGCCGATCTCCGAACTCACCCCCATCCGGGTGACATGCACATCGGAACTGGCCTCGTTCCCCTGCTCGGCCCTGGTCGACGGAAACCCGGCGACGTCGTGGAATGCCACCGACGGTGGCATCGGCGTGGACATCACGTTCCTCTTTGCTCCCCCGGTGCAGATCACCCAGCTGGCCATCCAAAACGTCGAGGACGAATGCCGGTTCCTGCGCAACGCCCGCATGAAGGGAATCGAGGTGTTCATCGACGATCTCACCCAGACCATCGTCACCGAGCTGGAGGACAGCCGGGACCTGCAGCGTGTCGACATCCGCAGCCTGCGCACCTCGAGCCTCAGCATCCGGATCACGAGTGGCTACCCCGGCCAGACCTGCGATGGAAAAGAGGCGTTCCCCGAAATGGCCGCTCAGGACGTGTACTTCTACGGACGACCGACTCCGGGCGGGTGAGGCTGCGGCGCCGGAGTCCAGCAGGGCACGGGCAGTGACCCCGGGAAGACCCGAGTGGCCCCGTGTAGCATCCCGCCCTTCTCAGGGGCGTGGGAGACCGCATGATGGATTCGCAGGATCGGCCTGAGCTCGACGTTGCCGAGCTGATCGGAGCCGCGCCCCTCTTCGCAGCACTGAGCAGTGCGGAACGCGACGCTCTCGCCCCCCACTTCGATCTGATCACGATCAACGGGGGCGGGGTGCTCATGGCCGAGGGCGACCCTGCCGACAGCGTCTTCGTTGTCGTACACGGCAGGCTGCGAGCCGCCGTGCGCGACTCCCAACAGCTCGACACCGTGATCGGCGAGATCGGGCGGGGCGAGGTGGTCGGTGACATGGCGTTGCTCAGCGACGGGGCCCGCACGGCGACCGTCACGGCCATCCGTGATACCAGCCTGCTGCGCCTCGCCCGAGCCGACTTCCTGGACTTCATCGCCGAGCACCCAGATGCGCTGCTCCAGCTGACACGGCTCCTCACCCAACGCCTGCAGCGCACTCACCGCCGCCGCTTCGGGAGCGGGGTGCACACCGTCGCCGTCATCCCGGTGGGACCCGGTGTCAACACCTTCGGATTCACCGGGACCCTCACCGTGGCCGCGGACCCCATTGCCCAGATCCAGGTGATCGACCGGCCCCGCGTGGTGGCACAGTTCGGCGCCACGGCTCCAGACGCCCTCCCCGGCAGCACCGAGTATGCGGCGCGAGCCGCGTGGCTCGACCCCTTCGAACGCGACGATGCCCTGGTCATCTACGTGGCCGACTGGTACCCGACGGAATGGACCCGACACTGCATCCGGCAGGCCGATCGCATCCTCCTCGTCGCCGATGCCACCACTCCCCCCGAGCCAGGAGAGATGGAACAGGCGATCCACAGCCATCGCTCCACGAACGCCCGAGTGGAGTTGATCCTGCTGCACCCCCCTTCCACGAATCGACCGACCGACACCGAGACATGGCTTCGTCACCGACCAGGGATGCGTCACCACCACATACGGATCGACCGCCAACGCGACTTCGCCCGGCTCGCTCGCCTGCTCACCGGCCGCGGAGTCGCTCTCGTCCTCTCCGGTGGGGGCGCCCGCGGCTTTGCCCACGTCGGAGTGATCAAGGCACTCGTCGAACACGGGATCCCCATCGACTTCGTCGGCGGTGCGAGTTTCGGGTCCGTGGTGGCGGCGTTTCACGCCATGGGAGACACCCCGGACGAGATGATCAAGCACATCAAGGCGGTCACCGTGGACCGGGGCTCGCTCATCGACTTCACGTTCCCCGCGGTATCGCTGAGCAAGGGCGGGAAGCTGAGCAAGGGAGTCCGCAAGAGCTACGGGGACGCCGCGATCGAAGACCTGTGGATGGGGTTCTTCGCAGTGTCGAGCGACCTCACCGACGGGAAGGTCCGGGTGCACGACGCTGGACCCCTGTGGCATGCGGTGCGAAGCAGCATCGCCATCCCCGGTACCTTCCCGCCGGTCCGGGATGGTGATGGCCACGTCCTGGTGGACGGTGGCGTGATGAACAACATTCCCGTCGATGTCATGGAGCGCTTCGTCGAAGGGGGCATCATCATCGCCGTCGACCTTCGTGCGGGCATCGACCTCCCATCCGCCGACCTCTCCGACGACGGCATCGTCTCGGGCTGGCGCGTGATGCGGCGACGCTTCAACCCGTTCAGACGTTCGCTCGAGGTGCCGCGGATGATCGACACACTCCTACGGGCGACCGAGAGCGCCAGCGGTCGCCACGAGTATCACGCCGATCTGGTGCTGCGGCCCCCGGTGCGTGACTTCGGGATCCTGTCGTTCCGAGACCACGAGCAGATCATCGAGGCGGGATACCGCTACTCCCTGCAGCAGCTCGAGGAATGGCGCGACCGGCCCACGTGGATCACATCGTTCTCGGATTGATGGCTCGGCTCGTGTGCCCCGCGGTGGCGGGGCGCGGTCAGAGCTCTTCGCCCCGAACGTAGATCCGGCCGTCGGCGACCGGCATGCGCAATCGCTGGCTGGCGAAGACCAGCACGATGAGCACGGTGGCGAAGGGCAGCGCATTGGGCAGCCAGTCGGGAGCGGTCTCGGTGAGCAGGTACCACACGAGGAATCCGGCCGCCATGCCGCCGGCGAGGATGGCATCGACCCGCTTGGCCCGCCGGAACGAGACCACCGCGATCGCCGCCAGTCCGACCACGATCAACAGGAGCAGGGCGTGGGTGGAGCGCCCGTCGAGGTCGCGCAGCGCGGTGCCGAACGGGTAGCCGAAGAGGAAGGCAGCGATCAGCACCCCGCCGGGGCGCCAGTTGCCGAAGATGAGGGCGGCAAGGCCGATGAACCCGCGCCCCTGGACCTGACCCTCGCGGTAGAACCCGGTCAACTCCATGGCGATGAAGGCACCACCGAGGCCGGCAAGGGCCCCACTGATGACCGTGCCCTTGTACTTCTGCCAGTAGATGTTGACCCCGAGCGACTCCCCCGCCACCGGATGCTCGCCGGCGATGCGCAGCCGCAGTCCGAACCGCGTCTTCCAGATCAACCAGGCGGCGGCGGGCACCATCGCCAGGGTGAGCAGGGTGAAGATCGACACATTCACCGCAAAGCCCCGCATGAACGCTGTGATGTCGGAGAGGAAGAAGATGTTCCATCCCGTGATCGAGCCGAGGATGTCGGGAGTCTTCCAGCCGAACAGATCGCCTCCGGCGAGGAACGGCACCGTCACCAGCGGGAGACCGTGAATGACCGGCGACTGGGTGATCGAGCCACCCGACGCCCCGGCGAAGGCGTACTGGGAGAGGAACCGCACCAGACCGGGGGCGAGGATGTTGATCGCCACCCCGGACACGATGTGGTCCACCTTGAAGGTGACCGTGGCGATGGCGTGGAGCAGCCCCCCAACCGCTCCGCCGAGCAGCCCGACGAGCACCGCCATCCAGGGACCGCCGTGCAGATAGCCGTAGGCACCGGCCCAGGTGCCGAGGACCATCATCCCTTCCAGGCCGATATTCACCACCCCGGCCCGCTCCGCAAACAGACCACCGAGCCCGGCGAGGAGAATGGGCACCGACCAGCGCAGCATCGCCCCTGAAGCATTCTCCGACGTCAGGCGCTCCAATCCGCCCGGCTCCAGTGCCTGTACGAACGAGAGCACCAGGATTCCCAGGGCGGCGGCGGCCGAGTAGCGAGCCCAGGCGGGAAGCGCGGCGAACCGGCGAAGCATCACGCCACCCCCTTCTCCGCGAGCAGGGCAGCCGCCACCCTCGCCTCGTCGCGCTGACGGTACCGGCTGACCGCGGCGTAGGCCACCACCGAGGCGAGGAGGATCGTGCCCTGGAGGATGGTCACGATTTCACGCGTCGCCGACTTGGTGATCTGCAGGATCGGCGAGGAGACGTCCATGAAGGCAAAGAGGAGTGCACCGATCGCCATTCCGAACGCCTTGTTGCGGCCGATGAGCGCGACGGCGATGCCGGCAAACCCGAGCCCTGAGAAGAAGTCGGCATCGAAGCGGTGGTAGCGGCTGAGGATGTCCACCAGCCCGACCAGGCCTGCCATCGCCCCGGAGTAGATCATCGCCGTGATGATCATCCGATCCGATCGAACGCCTCCGGCCCGCGCCGCTCCGGCGTTGTACCCGCTGACCCGCAGGTCGTATCCGGCGCGGGTGCGGTTGAGAAAGACGTGGTACACGATGCCGGCAACGATGGCGAACAACAGCACCGCCGAGAGCTCGCGTCCACCCGTGATCTCGCGGGTGAAAACCTCGAGCCAAGAGTTGAGATCGGGCAGCCATCCCGACTCGGCGATGCGCTTGGTGCCCGAGTTCGGGGTCAGGGGGCCATCACGCCACTCGACGGTGAGCCAGGCGAGGATCCCGCTCAACGCGATGGCGTTGAGCATGATCGTGGCGATCACCTCGTTGATGCCACGGCGCACCTTGAGCCAGCCGGCGAGACCCGACCAGGCCGCACCCACCACCATGGCGACGAGCACGATCGCGGCCACATGCAGCACCGAGGGCAGGAAGATGTGCGCTCCCACCACCGCGGCAAAGAAGGCCGCCAACTGGTACTGCCCCTCGACGCCGATATTGAACAGGTTCATGCGGAACCCGATGGCGGCGGCGATCCCCGAGATGAACAGCGGCGTGCCCCGGTTGAGCATGTCGACCACGATCTCCAGCCGGGTGGCATTGCCGATCATGTCCTTGTAGGCCTGGAACGGATCGCTCCCGGAGATGACGAGCACGATCGAGGAAAGCAGCACGGCGAAGCCGATGGCCAGCACCGGAGCTGCCAGCGCCATCACGATGCGGCGCCCGAGGCTCATCCTGCCTCCTTGGGGAGATGGGCACCGGTCATGTACGAGCCAAGGTCGCGGGGAGTCACGGTGTCGGGATCGAGCCGGGCCACGATCTTGCCGCGCAGCATCACCACGATGGTGTCGGACATCCCGATGATCTCTTCGAGGTCGGCGGAGACCAATACGGTGGCCATGCCGGCGGCACGAGCCTGGCGGAGGTCTTCCCACACCTGGGCCTGGGCGCCGACGTCGATGCCCCGCGTCGGATGGGCAGCGATGAAGATCTCGGGCTCTGAGGCCATCTCGCGGCCGACGACGAGCTTCTGCTGGTTGCCACCCGACAGCGAGTGTGCCGTCACCTCGATGTTCGGGGTCCGCACGTCGAAGTCGCGGCGCACCTCCTCGGTCCGAGCCCGGGCGCCCTTGCGATCGAACCAGATGCCCTTCACGAACGGCGGGCGGGTCTGGTGGCCGAGTGCGACGTTCTCCCACAAGGGGGCCACCAGCAACAGCCCCTCGCGCTGGCGATCCTGGGGGACGTAGGCGAGGCCTGCCTCGCGGCGCCGTCGCACGTTCCAGTTGGTCGCGTCCTCACCTTTGAGGAGCACCTGACCGCGGGACACGGTGCGGGTGCCCACCAGGGCATCGACCAGCTCTGCCTGCCCGTTGCCCTCCACCCCGGCGATACCCAGGATCTCTCCATGATGGACCTCGAAGGAGACGTCGTCCACCACCGGACGCTCGTCGGCGTCGAGCACGGTCACCCCGCGCACCTCCACCGCCACCCGGTCGGTGACCGTGCTCCCGACCTTGGTCGGCGTGGGCAGCTCCGAACCGACCATGAGCTCGGCGAGATCTGCAGCGGTGACATCCTTGGGCTTCACCGTGGCGACGGTGCGTCCCTGGCGAAGCACCGTGATCGTGTCGGCGATGGCGAGGATCTCCTGCAGTTTGTGATCGATGAACAGGATCGTCGCCCCGGACTTCTTCAGCTCGCGCAGGTTGCGGAACAGGTCCTCCACCTCCTGGGGGACGAGGACCGCGGTCGGTTCATCGAGGATCAGGATCTTGGCGCCGCGGTAGAGCACCTTGATGATCTCGACCCGCTGGCGCTCCCCGACGGAGAGGTTCTCGACCAGCTCGTCCGCCTCGAGGGTGAGGCCGTACGACTTGCTCACCTCATCGAGGTGCGCCCGCGCCTTCTTGAAGTCGATTCGTCCCAGACTCCGCGTCGGCTCGTCGCCGAGGATGACATTCTCCAGGACCGTGAACTGATCCGCCAGCATGAAGTGCTGGTGGACCATGCCGATACCGAGATCGATGGCGTCGCTCGGCGACCGGAAACGGACCTCCTTACCGCCCACCACCATGCGCCCCTCGTCGGCCATGAGCATGCCGTAGAGGATCTTCATGAGCGTGGACTTGCCCGCCCCGTTCTCTCCACAGATGGCGTGGATCTCGCCTTCTTCGACGGTGAGGGAGACACGGTCGTTGGCGACGACACCGGGAAAGCGCTTCGAGATCCCGGTGAGTTCGATGGCGGCGCCCAACCCGGTCCTCCCACTTCCCCAAGAAACGCGGAGCGGGACTGAGCCTAGCCCAGTCCCGCCCCGCCGGCGCCAGAGGCGCCCAGGTCAATCGGTGATCGTTACGGAATGGTGGTCGGGTCGGTCGGCACGACGACTTCGCCGGAGACGATCTGCGCAATGGCCGCGTCGATCTGATCGGTGATGTCGTCGATGAACCCACCGCTCGTCGAGTAGCCGACTCCGCCCGCGGCGAGGTCGTACGTCGACGGGCCAGCCGTGAAGTTGCCGGTGAGGTGGTCGTAGATGGCGTAGAACACCGCCACGTCCACCCGCTTGATCATCGAGGTCAGCACGTACGGCTGCAGTTCCTCACCAACGGTGAGGTACTGGTCCGAGTCCACCCCGATGCCCCAGACGTGCACGTCATTGGCCTCGGAGTACTCCTTGGCGCCGGCGAACATGCCCGAACCGGTGAGACCAGCAGCGGCATAGACGACATCGGCACCCTCACCGTACATGGCCAGGGCGATCTCCTTGCCACGGTCGGGCGAGGCGAAGCCGGCGAAGTCCGGGAACGCCGAGACGTACTCGGAGACGACCTCGATGTCGGGGTTGATCGACTTGGCACCAGCGATGAAGCCGGCCTCGAACTTCTCGATGAGTCCGATGCCGGAAACGCCGCCGATGAAGCCGATCTTGCCCGTCTCGCTCTTCAAGGCGGCGGCGACGCCGACGAGGTACGAACCCTCGTGCTCGGCGAAGACCATGCCGCGAGCGTTGTCGCAGTACGGCGCCGGCGGGGTTGCCCCGAAGTTGAGCATCGAGGTGTCGGTGATGGCGAAGTTCACGTCGGGGTTGTTCTCGCAAACGGCCGGGAACGCAGCCTCGAACGAGAAGCCGTTGCCGATGACGATCGGCGAGTTCTCCGCCTGCAGCTGCAGGTCGGTGGCACGGGCCGCCTCGTCGGTCGGGGTGATCTCGTTGATCCCGACGCCGAAGTAGAACCGTGCCCAGTCCGCACCACACGCCGCAGCGTCGTTGAACGACTGGTCGCCACGGCCGAGGAGGTCGAACGTCAGACCCACGGTCACGCCGGTGCCGTCGGCGACGGCTTCGGCAGCACCCGGGATCTCGAGGCAGAAGTCGGGAACGACCACCGCGGGTGCGGTCGTCGTGGTCTCACCCGCGGAGGTGGTGGTCGCCGCGGTGGTGGTGGTTGCCGCTGTGGTCGGCGCAGCAGTAGTGGTCGCGGCATCGTCGTCGCCGCAGGCCGCTACCACCAGCGCAAAGGCCGCCAGCAGCACGGCGAAGCTCAGGTGCTTCCTCATGAATGTTGCTCCCTAATGGATGGATACCCACGGTGCCCAGGAAGGGCACCGTCGGCAAGTGTAGGCCTTTGCGAACCGTCGATGAATGGCCGGAGCCGTGGGGCCGCATCGATTTTCGCGGGCTGTGGATAAGTCCAGTCACCAGTCACCAGTCACCAGTGACCAGTCACCAAAGAAGTTCGCACCGCAGGAGGGCGTCTCTGCCGGGTTCTCCTGCTGGGCATTGGAGCCTGAGGACTGAAGACTTCTGTCTCAGCCCTCGGTGCCGGCCATCGCCACCGGCGGCTGGTCCGGCGCCTCCACCATGGAGAAGGCGAGACGCTCCGGGTCGTCGGGGTCGAT
>JACRIT010000062.1 GCA_016215655.1 Acidimicrobiia bacterium | reverse complement strand
TTTGGGATTGGCGGTTCACCGCCCTCCTCGCCGCCGCCACCGGGGCCAACTGGTGGTTCGCCCGGGAGATCGCCCGCTCCGACAACGACCGCCGGCGCCGCAGGCTGCTGCGATGGGCGATCGCCTTCGACCTCGGTCTCCTCGGGTTCTTCAAGTACTACGGCTTCATGGTCGACTCGGTGGCCGATGTCTTCGAGTCGTTCGGCCTGGAGCCCGAGCTGCTCCTCATCGAGATCATCCTCCCCGTCGGCATCTCCTTCTTCACCTTCGTGGGGATCTCCTACGTGGTCGACGTGTACCGACGCAAGCTCGAGCCCGCCGGGGCGCTCGACTTCGCGGTGTTCATGTCGTTCTTCCCCCGTTTGATCGCCGGCCCGATCGTGCGCGGCTCCGAGTTCCTCCCCCAGCTGCACCCGCCGCGCGATCCCAAGCGCATCGAGGCCGGCCGCGCCTTCTACCTCATCTTCATCGGCCTGGCCAAGAAGATCGTCATCGCCGATCTTCTCGCCACCTCCCTGGTGGACCCCGTGTTCGCCAGCCCGCAGCTGCACTCCGGCCTGGCGGTCCTCATCGGCGTCTATGGGTACGCCGTCCAGATCTACGCGGATTTCAGCGCCTACTCCGACATCGCCATCGGGGTGGCGCTGCTGCTCGGCTTCAAGCTCCCGGACAACTTCAATGCGCCGTACACCGCCACCAGCATCGGTGACTTCTGGCACCGCTGGCACATGACGCTGTCACGGTGGCTGCGCGACTACCTCTACATCGGCCTCGGCGGCAACCGGCGGGGACGGCTGCTCACCTACCGCAATCTCATGCTCACCATGCTGCTCGGCGGCCTGTGGCATGGCGCCGCCTGGCGCTTCGTGATCTGGGGCGGGCTCCACGGCCTCTGGCTCTGCATCGAACGCTGGTGGGGGGAGGCACGCACCGCCCGGGGGATGGCCCCGGTCCGCTCCACTGCCGCCCTCCGTACCGCCCAGCGCATCGCCACCTTCCATCTCGTCGCCATCGCCTGGGTGTTCTTCCGGGCCGACTCGGTGGGTGCCGCCTGGCACATGCTCACCCGGGTCGTGACCGACTGGTCGGGTGAGACATCCGTGGTGACCCCGGCGATCCTGCTGGCCATCGTCGTCGGCTTTGCCGCCCAGTACGTGCCGCAGCGCCGGGTCGCCGTCGGCGTGGCCCGCTTCGCCCGCCTCCGGCCGGTCTTCCAGGGTGCACTGCTCGGCTTCACCCTCATGGTGATCGATGCCCTCGGATCCGAGGGTGTGGCCCTGTTCATCTACTACTCCTTCTGATGACCATGAAGCCCACCCCGGACACCGCATCGACCCCCATGAAGTCGGCGGGTGCCGTCTTCGTCATCGGGTTGACGACCCTCGGGCTCGCCACCGTGCTCAACGCCGCCTCGATCCTCCAGACCGCCGAACGCCAGGACGCCGACAGCCCGGTTCGCACCGTCGGCGTGGCGGTCATGGAACGCATCGTGACGCTGAGCGAATGGACCCGCCTCGATCTCCCTCGCCGCTGGCTCGACACCGCCCTCGGCAGGAACCAGGACGACCCCGCGCCGGAGGAGGTGACGACCACGACGACGGTCCTCGCCGTCCCCACCAGCACGACCACCACGCAAGCCACGGTCGACTCCGGCGCCACCACGACGACCACCACGGAAGTGCCGACGTCGACCACCACGACCCTCGCCGCCCCCCGGGTGGTGACGGCCGCCGATCCCATGGCGATGTGGATCATCGGTGACTCCCTCGTCAAGTACTTCGGGCCAGAGCTGGCGAACCTCGCCTTCGACACCGGAGTGGTGGATCCGACCGTCGACTACCGGGTCGTTTCCGGGCTCATTGCCCGCAACTACTTCGATTGGCCCGACTACGTCGGCGACCGTATGCCGGTGGTGGCACCCGATGTCGTCGTGGTGCTCTTTGGGGGCAACGACCACCAGGCGATCTTCGTCGACGGGGTCCGGATCGAAGAGCACACCCCCGAGTGGATGGAGGCGTACCGCGGGCGAGTCGCCGAGATGATGGACCTCATCCTGGGACTCGGCGCCGACCACATCTACTGGGTGGGACTCCCCGTCATGCGCGACGACGACATCAACGCCAGCGTGCCCGAGCTGAATTCGGCGTATGCCGCCGAGGCCGCTGAGCGAGACGCCGTCACCTTCGTCCCCGCCTACGACCTGTTCACCGACGAATCGGGTGACTACACCACCCACCTGCGGGACGACGAAGGAGAACTGCGCCGCATGCGCTCCGCCGACGGCGCCCACTTCGAGCCAGCCGGAGCCCGGCGGCTGGCCACCCACGTGCTGCGGTACCTGAGCGTCGACTTCGACCTCGGCGTCGACTTCGGACCGCTCGTGCCCTGCCCCCCATCGTGCTGATCGCCCACCCGGAGTCAGTCCCTAGGCGCGGTCGGGAGTCCGGCTCCCGATGATCTCCCGCAGGTAGGCGACGATGCCGATCAGGAGCGCAGCTCCCATGATGGGGGTGAAGATCCGCTTCGGCAGGGCCTCCACCATGATCAACCCGGCGGCGAACCCGGCCACCCCCACGCCCAGCCCCCACACGAGGACGCGGTCGACCGTGGTGGCGACGCGACCGTGCAGGAGAAGGGCAAGGGCGCCAAACAGGGCATTGGTCATCACCCCAACGGACATCAGGTGGTCCCAGGCGATCATGAGTCCCTCGTCCTCAGGGCTCAGGGCTTCGATGTCGATCGACTCCGAGAGCACCTTGACCACGATGATCGTCAACACCACCAGGTAGACCACCAGGTAGGCGGCGCTGATCCGCCCGAAGGCGGCCGGGCTGCGGTCGCGCCACACCGATGGCCGCAGGTCATCGCGGCGACGGACGATCACCATGATCACCCCGACGATCATCGCCACATTGGCAGGGCCGAGCAGAACGTCGTCGAGAGAGGCGAGAAAGGCCACGTTGACCACGATGCCGGCGCCAAAGAGCAGCCACATCTGGACCGCGCCGGAGCGGCTCGCCGCGATGGTGCGATCACCCAGGAGCCACTCGATCATCGACAGGGCGGCGACGATGAGAAACCCGATCACCATCGCGGGCGGATGGGCGTCGGCGACGGCGATGGCCGTCTTGGCTGACAGGCCCGGCACCTCGCCCTCACTGAGCACCAGCCCCAGGATCACGCCGAACACGGCGCCGATCACGAGGGAGGTCCATGCCAGCAGCAGGCCGAGCTTGGCGACGGTCCGAACACCAGCGCGGCCGTTGCGCACCATCCACACCCCGAACCACACCAACACCACCATGAGGATCGAGCCCACGATGGGCCGCTGGATGCGATCTCCGGGTATGCGGTCGCCGACGAAGAAGGCCGCCGCGAAGAGCGCGCTGGCGATCGTGAGCGTCCATGCCAGGGTGACCGCCCGGCGTACCTCGGAGTCGGGGAGTATCCGATCCCGGGTGAACGCAACCAGGATCACCCCAGCCAGGGCCAGGGTGATCCATCCCAACGTCCCGGCGTGGACGTGACCCATCAACGTGTCGCGATCGGGCCGGTAGGCATCGATCCCGTTGAGGATCCCGATGACGACCGTGGTGGTGAACAAGATCAGGGACCCGGCGAACGCGACGCGCGCCGCAGGCCACAGCTGTGGACGGGACTCCATGACCGATCCCCCCTCCTGAGATGGCGCGGAATCTACGCACGCTCGACCCACCGTCCAGGGTCTTTGGTCCCTAGGATCCCGGCGTGGCGGGGAGGTTCCGGATCACGGGAGCGGTGTGCCTCATCGCGATGCTCATCGCCTCGTGCGCCCCATCCGACCCCCCGTCGGGACTCGATGTCGGCCGCGAGGTGTACGCCACTGCCTGCTCGGTCTGTCACGGCAACTCCGGCCAGGGGGTTGTCGGCCCCGCCCTGTCGCAGGTGGCGCTCACCTGGCCGGATTGCGCCGATCAGATCCGTTGGACCACCCTCGGCAGCGATCGCTGGCGGGTGGAGGTGGGCGACACCTACGGCGCCACCGCCAAGCCGGTCCTGGGCGGCATGCTGCCGCAGGAGGGGTTGCTCACTCCCCACCAGATCGCCGCGGTGACCGCGTTCACCCGAGTCACCTATGGCGGAGTCGATGGAGCCACTGCCCTGGATGACTGCGGGGTTGCCGGCTCCTGACCCGATGCAGGCGCGTTCACCCCACCGCCGACACTGGGGTCCTCGATCCGGGTGTCGGGTGACGCGAGTGACCTCGTGGTGCATGCGGTGATGCGGAGAGGATCACTCCGCAGCCGCCCGGTTCGGGTGCGCGACTCGGAACGTCGCGGAGCGGTCGGTGGGCCCGGTGATCGGAACCCTCTCCATCGGTGAGATCGTCCCGACGCCCCCAATCCGGAAGGCCCCGGGAAGACGCGGCTACGAAAACGCCGGGATGCCGGTGATCGCCTGGCCGAGGATCAGCGTGTGGATCTCGTTGGTGCCCTCGTAGGTGAAGACCGACTCGAGGTTGTTCATGTGGCGGATCACCGGATACTCCAGGGTGATCCCATTGGCCCCGAGCACGCTGCGGGCGGTGCGCGATACCTCGAGCGCCGTGCGGACGTTGTCGAGCTTGCCGAAGCTGATGTGCGATGAGGTGAGGGTCCCGGCGTCCTTCATGCGGCCGAGGTGCATGGCGAGGAGCATCCCCCGGTTCGTGGCGATCATCATCTCCACCAGTTGCCGCTGGATCAGTTGGAACGAGGCGATCGGCTTGGAGAACATGATCCTGGTTCCGGCATAGTCCAGCGCAGCCTCGTAGCAGGCCCGTGCCGCCCCCATCACTCCGAACAGGATCCCGAAACGGGCCTCATTGAGGCAGGAGAGCGGTCCCTTCATCCCCACCACGTCCGGCAACATGAACGACTCGGGAAGCCGGACGTCGGTGAGCACCAGCTCGCTCGTGACCGAGGCCCGCAACGACATCTTGTGATGGATGTCGTTGGCCACGAATCCCGCGGTGTCGGTGGGGACGATGAATCCGCGGATCCCTTCATCGGTCTGGGCCCACACGATGGCGACATCGGCGATCCCCCCGCTGGTGATCCACATCTTCGAGCCGTTGATCACCCAGTCGCCTCCCTGACGGCGGGCATGGGTTCGCATCGAGGACGGGTCGCTGCCGGCGTCTGCCTCGGTGAGCCCAAAGCACCCGATGACCTCGCCGGCGGCCATGCGAGGAAGCCACTCCTGCTTCTGCTCCTCGGAGCCGAAGGCGTGGATCGGGAACATCGAAAGCGAACCCTGCACGCTCACGAACGACCGGGTGCCGGAGTCGCCGTACTCCAGTTCGGTGCAGGCCAGGCCGTAGGCGACGTTGGACGTTCCGGCGCAGCCGTAGCCGTCGAGGTGCATGCCCAACAGCCCGAGCTTGCCCATCTCCAGGGCCAGCTCCTTGGGGAAGCGTCCCGCCTCGAACCAATCGGCGATACCGGGAAGGATGCGATCGGCGACGAACTCGCGGACCGTGTCGCGGATCAGGCGCTCGTCGTCGTCGAGCAGCGCGTCGATGGCAAGGAAGTCCTTCGGGTCGGAGCGACCCGGGCGAACGGGTTGATGGGACATGGCCTCATTCTGGCAGTCGCGGCCGTGGGTCGATCCGCGTCGCAAGGGCGCGTGCGGTTTCCGAAGGAAACCGCCAAGGAACCGGAGCGAAGCGACGGTTCCCGCTCAGGCGGTGCGGCGGTGCAGGCGGCGACGGTCGCGTTCGGTGGTGCCGCCCCACACGCCATACCGGATGCGGGCGTCGAGAGCCCACTCCAGGCAGGCGGACTGCACCGGACATCCCCGGCAGATCTTGAGGGCGGCGTCGGCATCGACCCCCTCGGCGGGAAAGAAGAGGTCGGGATCGGCCTGGCGGCACGAGGCATAGGCGGCCCAGGGCCGCTCGTCGGGATCGACGAGAAACGAGTCGGTAGCAGACGGCGTGTACATACATCCCCTTCGTGCCGGCCCGAACCCCATCACGGCCCGGTTCCACGAGCGAACCCGGCACCACGATGGTGCGATCTCGGCGTTATGACGAAGCGACGGCCCGATATGGTTCCCCCGAAACCCTGGAACAAGCGCACATGGCCGCACTGCCGACCGATTCGAGACGCCCCGTTCCATTCGCCGGGTACACTCCCCCGCCGACGTCGACCGAGGAAACCACCCGGTGCTCTACTTCGCCTACGACGCCAACATCGCTCCGGCCCGTCTCGGCGCGCTGGCGCCCGGCGCCGATTTCCGCTTCATCGCCCACCTCCCCGAATGGAAGATGGAGTACACGATCCGCAACGGGTCGGGCGGACTGCCGTCGGTGCGGCCGGAACCGGGCAACACCGTCTGGGGCGCGGTGTTTGCGGTGCCCGCTGCCGATCTCGCCAAGATCGATGCCGCCGAGGCCGCCGAGGGCCGGGCACGCACCACCACCCAGGCGATGGACCGCGAGGGCAAGCGTCACGACGTGGTCACCCACGTCGGCACCAGGAAGGCACGATCGCCGCTCACCCCGGAGCCGAAATACGTTCGTCTCATGGTCGACGGCGGGCGCCACTGGAAGCTCCC
>JACRIT010000008.1 GCA_016215655.1 Acidimicrobiia bacterium | reverse complement strand
CTGGCCGAAAGCCTTGTCGCGCCGACCTTGGATGCTGGTCGACTTGCCCCTCTCCATGGGCACTCAGCCGAGCTTGGGTATTGATGCCCGTCGCGCTTTCGGCTGAAGGCCTTTGGTCACTTCGAACTTCACACGGTGGACCCTGGATGGGACCCAACGATCCCAGCACGATCGCTTCGGTCGCTCCCTCGGCGTGGGTAGTTGGCATCGCCGTGAGGTGGGTGGAGATTCGGATGACGGACCGCAGGTTGAAGCGAGCAAGGAAGGGAACTGGAATGTTGAAGCGTATTTCGACCGCCCGCTGGACGGGGGTGTTCTACCTCGGACTCGCCGTGGCGGGGCTCTTGGGGTTCCTCTTCGTGCGCAGCGAGCTATTCGTCACCGATGACGCCGCAGCCACATTGGCCAACCTGGTCGATCGGGTCTCGCTCGCGCGACTCGGCATTGCTGCTGACCTGACCGTGGTTCTCACCCAGGCCCTGGCCGCGGTGTGGTTCTTCAAGCTCTTCCGCAACGAGAACAGCTTCGCTGCCGGATCGATCGCCGCCTTCGGGTTGGTCAACGCCGCGGCAATCCTGGCAGCCACCGCCCTGTCGGCGACGGCCCTGGCTGTGGCGGGCGAGGTCGCCCTCGCTCCGAACGGCGATCAGGCGGCAACCGTGCAATTGCTCTATCAGCTCAGCGAAACCCTCTGGGAAATTGGAGGGCTCTTCTTCGGTCTGTGGCTCATCCCGATGGGTTTTGTCGTCGTAACCTCCAAGGTGATGCCGGTTGCGCTCGGGTGGGTGTTGATGGTCGGAGGAGTCGCGTACGTGATCGGTACCTACCTTTCCCAACTCGCTCCCGACGCTCCTGCGGCGATCGGCGACCTCCTTGTGGGGGTTTCCACGGTGGGCGAGCTCTGGATGGTGGGGTACCTCCTCATCTGCGGCGTGCGAGGGCCGGATCGAATCCCCTCCCCGAACGCCGTCGGATAGCCAAAGCGACACAGACTGTCCCTCCGCCAGTCGGTTCGCCGGGCGTTGGGCTTCGCGGCATCTGCGTGTGCTGTCTCGGGCGGCACACGCAGATGGCTTCGCAGGACTGCATGAGAAGCCGAACCGGATTCTGGTGAAGTCCTGACAGGGTCCCGAGGGGCTCGAATCGTTGGCCGGATGGCAGGATGTCTCGGGCCGCCTACTGATGGCCACACAGAGCGATGGTGGTGGCTGGCTGTCGGTGTGGAGCGTCGATGGAACCCCATTGACCTGGTCGACGAATCCGGTTCCTGAAGGAACCCGGTGTCGCGATGATGGGAGCTACGACCACTGCTTCCAGTCGGTCGTTGTCGTCCCAGGGACCACCCTCATCGCCTACACCTGGACCAACGTATCGCAAACCGAACTCACGATGACTGTCTTCGACTCCGCATCCGGCTCCGAGTTGACCAGCGTTGAGATCGCCGAGGGAGCCCAGCGTCCAATTCTGCTTCAAGCCAACCGCGTCAGCGTCGTCATCAGCCGCTACACCTACGACTTCGAAGAAGTGCTGACGTTCCTGCCGATCCTGGTCTTCGACCTGGCAACCGGATCTCTCAGCGAACTCCCGATCGAGGGACTCGCAACCATCGCGGGCTGATCCACCCTCATGTGACATTCCCGCACTATGGCCGAGGGGACGGTTGCTCTCCTCCCCTGAAGGTTCGAACCGCCAGTCGTCGTCGATGGCGGCAAACAACCACTGCCGGACGGCATCCAGGCACCACTCGAGCTGCGGATGAACATCGCTTTGGCCACACCGTGGCCCACCTGCGTCATCGCCCCAGCGTCTGACCACGGGCTCATCTCCAGGCGGTGACGAGGCCCGTCATGGCACCGCCCGGCGCACCACCGTGTCCCGCTCCCTGACCTCGACAGGGGTGAAGCCGCGGGAGTCGTAGAGGGAGCGCGGTCCGCGGAAGTGCGGGCCATCACCCGGGTCCGGCTGGTTACGGGGAAATGCCTCCACGAAGGCGGCACCGCGGCTCGGGGCGTCTGCAATCACCCGGTCGAGCAGTGCCGCGGCCACGCCATGCCGACGGTACTTCGGATCGATCACGAAGCATGACACCCCGACCACGGAAGCCGCATCGGGAGTGTCGGACTCGAGCAGCTTGAAGATGGCGTAGTCAGAGCGAGAGGAGGCATTGACCCAACCCACCGCCACAGCGTCGGCGTAGGCGAGATACCCGAAGGTACGACCGCTGCGGAGGCGATCAGCCGTGTATGCGCGGTTGGCGGTCCACAGCTTCTCCGGTTCGTCGTCGCTCGGGAGGTCGTGGGGTTCGCGGCAGTAGCACGCCGCCCAGCTCGGGTTGCCAGCAAAGCCGCGGTGATCAAACAGGTCGAACCAGTCGGCGATGCGACCCTCGGTCACCGGGTGGATCGTGATGGCCCCGATCGAAGGAAGTCGCTCGGTGTCCTGGCTGAGGCGCTCGACGGCCCCGGCGTAGTTGCGCACATAATTGCGCAACGCCTCCTCGGGATAGTCCCACTGGTGCGTGTCGACACCGTGCGCCAGGTACAGGCCCTCCAACTCCGCCAGTGTGTCCGCCTCCAAGACCACGTCACACGCAAAACAGTCGGTCTTCATCATTGGGGGCTTCCGGTGATCGAGCGGACACGGTACAGACTTCTGGTTGAACGGTGGGGTGTCATTCCCGCACACTGGGGGAGGGGACGGAGCGACGCCTCCGTGGCACCCCCCGCTCCACCAGGTACCGGGTGGACAAGGCCGTGAGCCCGCCGACATGCCATCTTCACCCGATCCACACCCGATACCACCGTCAGCTCTCCGGAGCGTTCGGCTGCCACGGCCCCTCGATGATCGTCGCTTCGTGGTGGCCGGGCCAGGGGGGCATGGTGACGCAGAGGAACTGGAGTGGGTCGACACCGGTGCAGCGGTACTGGAATGCGGTCCCGACGGGTATGTCGATGGAAACGCCTCTCTCCAGAACGGTCGTCTCCTCAGCCGTGGCATCTCGCCGCCAGATCTGCCCCACGCCGGAGAGGACGTGCCAGAACTCGCTCACGGTGGCGTGGACGGTCGCTCGATTCACCTGACCTGGCGGCACGGTGGAGTGGATCATGCCTCCGGTCTCGCCCTCCATCAGGTACCGGATCTCGGCCCCGGCCGGGGAACGGCCATCCGGGGTGGACGGGAACGAGCGGGTCTGCATGGAAAACCTCCGTGTGGTTCCCGGCATTATCCCGGCAGGGTCGCCTCTCTGAGGCTCGTCTTGGGGTGTCGATCCCTCGAGAGGAGTGCCTCCCCGCCCTCCCCCGTACTGAGCAGAACTGGAGCGGGGTGACACTCCCGTCTCGGGCATCGACCCGACCACCGGGCGAGGGTGCATCGACTTCGATAGCATCGCACCCCATGCGCGCATCGGGTGGGCAGTCGGTTCCCGTGCTGCCCGCCCCACGCCCACCGACACCGGACCCTGCTCACCGGCGTGTCTTCCGGTATGGCGGCGTTGCTGCGATCGCCGTGGTCACCGGGTACGTGGTCGCTGCAGGGCTCTACGTCGCCGTGTACCCGTTCCCCGAAGGCGGGCAGGAGATGCTCGAATACCTCTCGGGAAAGGAGACGGTGTGGTGGACGATCGTCACCGTGTCCGCTCTGACGGACGTGCTCTACCCGTACGTGGCCTTCTCGCTCTACCACGCTCTCAAGGGCCTGAACCGCGATGTCATGCTGATGGCAGCCGCTTGCATGGGCCTGTTCGCGATCCTGGAACTCGCGATCTCCTGGCCGGCATATGCATCGCTGATCTCGCTCAGCAGTGACTACGCCGCCGCCTCGATGGAGCTCCAGCGGATGACATACGCCGCCGCCGCCGACTCCACGATGGCCGTGATCAACTCGACGCTGCTGGCGTCGTACGCCATCGCCCTGCCCGGCATCGGCTCGATCCTGGTCGGCCTCGTCATGCGCCGAGGGATATTCGGCAGGACCACCGCCTACCTCGCGGTGGCTGCAGGCACATTGGCCATCGTCTCGGTGGTCGTATCTCCATTCGCACCCGGGCTCGAGCGGACGGTCATCGCCGCCTCGCTGCTCACCACCCTGTGGCTGCTGCTGGCAGGCATCCGGCTGTGGCACCTCGGTGGGCGGACCGGCGCGGCGCCCGGTGCCGCCACCGACTGACCCTGCGGGTCCTCACCGGAATCGACCATCGGCTCGTCGGTCCCCGCGGTCGCCGGGAATGGCGGCTCTGCTCCCCGACTCAACCGTACCGCGGTCACACCACCGAGACGATGCTGCCAACATGGCACGACCATGAGAGCTGCCGTACTCCACGCTCCTCGCGACATTCGACTCGAGGTGCGCGACGATCCCGCCATCGTCGAGCCGACCGACGCCGTCATTCGCCTGTCGGCAGCGTGCATCTGCGGATCCGATCTGTGGCCGTACCGGGGGATCTCGGCGATCCGCAAGCCGACACCCATGGGCCACGAGTACGCCGGCATCGTCGAGGAAGTCGGCGAGGCCGTGACCGCGATAAAGCCGGGCCAGTTCGTGGTCGGCTCGTTCTTCGCATCCGACAACACCTGCGCGCCCTGCCGTGACGGGTATCAGACGTCATGCGTCAACCGTCAGGGCTTGGGTGGCACCCAGTCCGAGTATGCCCGGGTGCCTCTCGCCGACGGCACCCTGGTTGCCACCCCAGAGGTGCCCCCAGCGGATCTCATCCCCAGCTTTCTCGCTGCCTCCGACGTCCTCGGCACCGGCTGGTTCGGTGCGGTCGCCGCCGGAGCCGGTGCCGGCAAGACGGTGGTCGTCGTGGGCGACGGCGCCGTCGGCCTGCTCGCGGTGATGGCCGCCAGGTTGCTCGGCTCCGAACGGATCATCGCGATGAGCCGCCACGAGACACGGCAGCGGCTCGCCCGCGAATTCGGCGCCACCGACATCGTCGAAGAGCGCGGCGACGATGGCGTGGCGATGGTCGAGGAGTTGACGGATGGGATCGGGGCAGATTCCGCGGTCGAAGCCGTCGGCACGCAGGAGGCGATGATGCAGGCCATCCGTGCCACCCGGCCGGGCGGCCATGTCGGCTTCGTCGGCGTCCCCCACGGGGTCGAGATTCCCGGCGCCGAGCTGTTCTCCTCCCACGTCCACCTCCACGGCGGGCCGGCTCCGGTGCGACGGTTCCTGCCCCAGCTGATCGACCTGATCTGGAACCGCGAGATCGATCCCGGCAGGGTCTTCGACCTGACCCTGCCCTTCGCTCAGGTCGCCGAGGGATACGCGGCGATGGATGAGCGCCGCGCCGTCAAGGTGCTGCTCACCGTCTGAGTGGCCCGAGCCCTCCACGTCGGGCGGGAGTCACCAGCCGTCCCCTCGGGTACATCCTTTCGTCGCCGAAGTTGGGGCGAGCAGCCCGGTCGATGCCATCCCACACCGTCGTACCATCGCCTCATGAACGCGAACCTGGTCTACGTTCCGGTGGGTCCTGACCGGTTCCAGGCGCAGGTGATCGCCGAGGCCTGTCGCAACGCCGGCATCCGGCTCGAGCTCCTCACCGCCGACGAATCCGGTGTCGATCCGATGATGGGGATCGTCCAGGGTCACCGGCTCCTGGTGGCCGCCAAGGATGCGAAGCGCGTCGAAGCGATCCGGGGTCGTCTGCAGGGCGTTGGTTGAACCCGGCCCGCGATCACCACGAGAACCACTCCGGCACGTCGTTCTGCGGACAGATCTCGAGCAGCAACGGGTACGGGTTCTGCAGGTTCTCCAGATCCACCCCGTACGAGCCGGGCATCCACCCGAAGTGGAGGTGCGGAGAATCGGCATTGCCCGACGAACCGAGCGTGCCCATGACATCGCCGGCCTCGACCCGGGTTCCGGTCCAGATCCACTTCTCCCAGTAGTCGAGGTGCGCGTAGTAGTAGACGTCGCCGGTGGCGAAGGCGCGCACCCAGATCTGGCGGCCACCCTGGCGGTGCCAGTTGGCCTGAACCACGACGCCGTCCTCGATCGCCTGCACCGGGATACCCCGACTGCCGGTCATGTCGATGCCCTTGTGCGCCCGCGCCCCGGGACGGTCTTCACCCCAGGTGTTGGTGAACCAGGTGTCACCCACCACCGGACACACCCGTTCCGGTCCCAGCCCGGCGGCCGCCTCCTGCAGCTCGGCGATCACCGCGGCGAACTCCAGCCACTCCGGAGCCAACCCCTCGGCTCGCCATGTCTCGACACCATCGAGACCGACGGCGCCCAGGGTGTCGGTGATGCCATCGGGAAGCGCGTCGAGCGGCAGCGATCGGAGCCCCTCGACGGCCTCCCGGCTCAGCGCGGCCCGCAGGGTGCGATCGGCCTCCATGCGCAGGGTCCCGATGAAGAGGTCGAGGTGGGCGATATCAGCGCGCGCCACGGTCCTCCAATCGGCGCCGGCCATCTCGCTGAGGTCCTGGATCGCCGCCAGCCGTGCGGCGGCGCGGCTGGTGAGTTCGGCCATGGGAATGAGGCGGGGGGCTTCGGGCGCTTCGGCCTCTTGGGCCGCGGCGACACCCGACCCGACCACCAGCACCAGCGCAAGGGCCACGACGCGCACCATCGAGGCCGCGAGCCTAGAGGGCGCGCCGATCACCCCGCCCGCCGGCCCACCGGACGCCGAGTAGGGTTCCGGTTCTTCTGAGGGGGAGGCCCATGACCACGGCGGTACGTCCCGGCAAGACGGGATTGCTGGTGGCGCTGCTCGTCGGGTGCGCCGTGGCCGTCGGCCTCGGGGTGTACGGCAATGTGCACGACCCCACCGGACGCTCCCTCGTGAGCCTGTTCTTCACCGCCACCATCAACGCCAAGGTATGGCTCGCCACCGCAGCCATGGCCTTGGGGCTCTTCCAGTTGGCGTCGGCGCTGTGGATCTACGGCAAACTCGGCGCCGGCCCGGCCGCCACGTGGCTCGGCTCCGCCCACCGCATCTCCGGGACCCTTGCCTTCATCCTCACGCTCCCGGTGTCGTACCACTGCCTGTGGGCCCTCGGGTTCACCGGCGATGCGGGCACGAGGGTGTTGCTGCATTCGCTGGTCGGGTGCTTCTTCTACGGCGCCTTCGCCGCCAAGGTGCTCATCGTGCGCAACCGCTCGGTGCCGGGATGGGCGCTGCCCTGGGCCGGAGGCGCCGTGTTCACCGGCCTCGTCGTGCTGTGGCTGACGAGTTCGTTCTGGTTCTTCACCTCCATCGAGTTCCCGGGGTTCTGACATGAAGCGCACCATCCAGCGCATCGTGGCGATCGTGCTGATGGCAGCGGCCGCCATGTGGGTCGCCGCTCTCTTCGGTTTCGCCTCGGGCTTTCTCTCCGGCGAGCCCCCCGCCATCAACCCCTACGCCACGGGATCGACCACCACCACGCCGACGAGCTCGGTCATCACCATCGTCGGGTTCGCCTTCGGAGGCGACGAGGCCGCCGCGGTCGGCACCGAGGTCACCGTCTCGAATCAGAGCAGTTCGTCGCACACGTGGACGGCTCGCGACGGATCATTCGCCTCGGGCTCGATTGCCGCCGGCGGCACGTTCGCCTTCGTCTTCGACGCCGCCGGAACGTACGAGTTCTTCTGCGAGTTCCATCCGGGGATGAGCGGGTCGATCACCGTCACCGACTGAGTCAGCGGCGGGGCACGATCACGGGTTCGCCACCCGGTCCGCGCATCAGGTGCACGCGGGCACCGGAGAATCGGGAGATCGCCTCCTCGGTGAGCACGCTGCTCGCCGTCCCCTGCGCGATCGGGGCGCCAGCATCGAGGAGCAGCACCCGATCGGCGTACTGGGCGGCAAAGGTGAGGTCGTGGATGGCGGCGATCACCGCGATGCCCCGTTCGGTCCGCAGCCCGTCGACGAGGTCGAGCACCTGCTGGGTGTGGCCGATGTCGAGCGACGTCGTCGGTTCGTCGAGGAGCAGCACCCCGGATTCCTGGGCGAGGGCCCGCGCCAGGACGACACGCTGCACCTCACCACCGGAGAGGGTGCCGAGGCGCCGGCCCTCGAGATCGGAGGCGTCGAGACGCTCCAGCGCCTGCCGCGCCGCCGCCAGATCCCTTGGCCCCTCGATGCCGAAGTAGCCGGTGTGAGGGATCCGTCCCAACAGCGTGTAATCGAACACCGTCATGTCGTCGGGGAGCACCCGGTGCTGGGGCACCACCGCGATCGCCGACGCGGCGCGGCGTGGCGACATGTCCCCCACCTCTGCCCCGCCGACCCGCACCGAGCCGCAGTAGGCGACGGTGCCGGCGATGGCCCGCAGCAGGGAGGTCTTGCCCGCCCCATTCGGCCCCACCACTGCCAGCCACTCCCCCTCGGCCACACTCACGGTCACACCGTCCACGGCGCGCCGGTCGCCAAAGGCGACAACGAGATCGGTGGTGGTGACGGTGCTCATCGTCCGACCCCTCGCTGCGACGTCCGCAGCACGAGGAGGAAGAAAGGGGCACCGACGAAGGCGGTGATGACGCCGATCGGAACCTCGGCGGGACTGAGCACGGTCCGGGCGATGAGATCGGCCACCACGAGGAAGGCGCCGCCACCGAGCACGCTCAACGGCAGGATCACGCGGTACGACCCGCCGACGAGCAGCCGGACGATGTGGGGAACGATGATCCCGACGAACCCGATGAGACCGCTCACCGCCACCGCACCAGCCGTGCCCAGGGTGGCGGCGAGCACCACGATCAACCGCACCCGCTCCGGCCGCAGCCCGAGGCTGCGGGCCTCCTCCTCGCCGACGGCGAGCGCGTCGAGTAGGCGGCGATGCAGCAGCACCACCACGATCGACACCGCGGCGTACGGCGCCAGCAACCCCACCTCGCGCCAGCCCACGGTGCCGAGCCGGCCGAGGATCCACGAGTACACCTCGCGGATGGTGTCGGTGTTGCGCTGCTGGATGAAGGTCTGCGCCGCGGTGAGAAAGGCCGCCACCGCCACACCGGCCAGGATCAGCGTCGATCCGGACCGCCTCCCCCCTGCGGCAGCGCCGAGCCCGTACGCCGCCACCACCGCGGCCAATGCGGTGACAAACGCGGCGACACCGACGAGTACCGAGCCGGATCCGACGGTGACGATCGCCAGCGTGGCGCCGAGACCGGCTCCGGCGGCGACGCCGAGGAGATAGGGGTCGGCAAGCGGGTTGCGGAACACCCCCTGATACGCCCCGCCCGACACCGAGAGCACCGCGCCGACGAGCATACCGAGCACCACGCGGGGCAGCCGCAACTCGAAGAGGATCGCCGTCTCCCGATCGGACAGGCCGGAGTCGATGGTGATCAGCGGCAGGCGATCGAGCAGCGCCGCCATCACCCGATCGGGACGCAGTGATGCCGGACCGACGAGTACCCCGGCCAGGGCGGCGCCCACCGTCACCACGGTGGCGATGAGCAGCGCCCGGCGGGGGATGCGGCGTGCGATCAGGCGCCCTCTCCAGACATCTGCGCGGGCTCTGAGACCGCAGCGGCGACGGCGGCGAGGAAGTCCACGATGCGCGGTCCCCAGCGCGAGGCCAGCGCCTCGTCGACGACGAACACCCTTCCTTCGGCCACCGCGGACATGGCGTCCCACCCGGGACGCTGCGCCACGGTCTCCGCCGTCTGTCCGCAGCAGGCACCATCGCCGAGGAACACGAAGTCGGGGTCGGCGGCGATCACGAACTCGGCGGAGAGTTGCGGGTAACCGCCCCCCGCCGCATCGGCGATGCTGGTCAGGCCGAGCATTCCATAGAGCGATCCGAGGAAGGTGTCCGACCCGATGGTGAACAGTGTCGGATCGAGTTCGTGGTAGTAGGTCGATGGGCCCGCGGGTGCGGCGGCGCCGGCGACGATCTCCGTGATATCGGCACGCATCCCGGCGATGACCTGTGTGGCCTCCTCGGAATGCCCGGTGACCATGCCGATCTCGGCGATCTGGGCATACACCCCCTCCACCGTCGTCGGGGCATCGAGCACCCACACCGGGATCCCGAGCGCACCCAAGCCGCCGACCAGGTCGTTGGGGTCGAAGGTGACGATGACGAGATCGGGATCGAGGGCGGCGAAGCCCTCGACGCTCGGGTTGAACGCATCGAGATGCGGCAGCTCGCCGGCGGGGGCCGGGTAGTCCGAGAAAGCATCCACCGCCACCACCGCATCGCCGGCGCCGACGGCAAAGAGGATCTCGGTGTGGGTGGCCGATCCTGAGATGATCCGCGTCGGCGGCTCGTCCAGGCTGATCCCGGCGATCTCGCGAGGGAATCCCGCAACGGTGGCCGCGGTGGTGGCGCCGCCGGAGTCGCCACACGCGGCGACGATCGTCAGCACCAGGGTGAAGACCACGAACGGTCGCTTCATGAAAAAACCTCCTCGATATCCGAGGAGGAGGTGTCGTGCCGGTTGGCGGGCGACCCTTCCTCCGAAGGTGTCCTCTCCGACCCGGCGTCAGGCGACCCGACTCGTCCCCTCGAGGGGGCTTCACGGTTGCGGGACAGCGCCGGAGTCTCACCGGACTTCGCTGGACGTCGCGTCACCGGGCACCAGACCCGGCGAACGCAGCGTAGCCCGAGAGTCGTCGCCCGTCGCCCAACGGCTGCCTGCTACCCGCTGCCCGCTGCCCGCCAATCGAAGAGCGCTCTGGCGGGAGGCGGGGGGCGGGAAGCGGGAAGCCTCCCCTACACTCCCCCAATGCCCTCCCGTGTCGCCCGGACCGTGCTTTTGGCTCTGCTGGCCGTCGCCGGGGTCGCCGTGGCGCGCGCCTGGAAAACCGAAGCCGCGCCGCGCATGCGAGGCACCTGGACCCCGCTCTGATGCGCATCGCCCTCAATGCCGTCGGCGAGGTCGGCACCCGAACCGGGTTGGTGCTGCTCGCCGAACGTTCCCTGGCCGCCCTCGGCATCTATGGCGGGGGACATCTCGGCTCCGACCGCCGGGCGATTCGCATCACCGGCCTTGCCGGATACGACGTGTTCGTCACCGACGATCCCGAATCCGCACCCCTCGCCGCCATCGCCGTCGAGGACGGTCTGTCGTGTGTGGTCACCACCTCCGTGCCGGCGGCCATCGCGGGGCGCTTTGCCGCCGCCGGTCTCACCCTCCTCACCAACGCGGACGTTCGCGGCCTCGCCGCCACCCTGGCCGCCCACGAGACCGCCGGCCTCGAAGGAGTGGTCCGTGTCGCCGCGGCATGGACCGTGCCCGGGAAGGCACTGCGCCGCGGGGTCGGGGTCGGACTCCCCGATCCCGTCGGGGCGCGCTGGGGCAGGACGGTGGAGGGCGGTACCGAGGTGCCCATCGCAGGGACCTGGGCCGGTGCCGCGGTGACGGTGTCGGGAACCCTCGGCGGCCGTCCCACCGAGCGTCTCATCGGTGTCGCCGACCAGCGCGACCATCTCGAAGCCCTCGCTCTGGCCGCAGGAGCGATCGCCGTCGCCTCCGGCTCCTATGGACCCGGAGTGCACGTGCCGTCCGACGATGCCGCGGCATATCTCGGCGCCGCGCTCGGAGCGGGTCTGGGAGTGGCGGCGTACACGGCGTGACCGCCGAGCTCACAGCCGACAGCTGACAGCAGTGGGGCGTCAGATTTCAGATCGCAGGCGCATTGCGCATTGCGCATTGCGGACCTCCTACCCGGTCCGCTCCACCTCCACCGCCGGCTCTGTCGCCTTGGGTGCGGGTTTGGGTTTGAGCCCGGGGAGGATGCTGCGCCGCGGGCCGTCGCCCTTGCGACCACCCGATGGCAGCGGCATATGGGGACGCGACACGATGGGACCGGTGGTCTCCTCGAGCACGATCACCTCGATGCCACCCACGAGGTCACTGATGAGGTTGTAGACGACGGCGCCGAGGGTGAGGAATCCGGTCACTGCGATCGTCGCCACCACCGCCAGCAGCACCACGATGCGGAAGTACACCGCTCCCTCGAGGTTGATGCCGTTCTCGATACCGATGAGCAGCGCCAGGTCATTGATCTTCTCGGGTATGCCGGCATTCACGAAGATCGCCCAGAAGATCACGGTGCCGAGCACGAAGGCGAGCGACATGATGGCGTTGAAGACGAGCGTGACCTTGAGCACGGTCCACGGATCGATCTTGCGGATGACGCGCCGCACGCGCTGGATGGCCATAGGAGGGTCAGGGTAATGGTGACGTGGGAGTTTGAGCGGAATACTTCCCGCTTCCCGCTGCCCGCCTCCCGCAAGATCGCGTCCTGGGTCTCGCGGCGCGGCTACGTCAGGTCTGGCGGGAAGCCGGAAGCTGGAAGCGGCCTACTCCTCGTCCGCTTCCGGCGGGACCAGGGCGAAGGCCGAGATCTCGGCACCGGTGGCGGTGCTCATCACCTTCACCCCGGTGGCTTCACGCTTCTGCCGGGAGATCGTGTCGGCGGACATGCGGATCACCACCCCATCCGTCGAGGTGACGAAGATGTCCGACTTCGGGGGAAGCACCTTCGCCGCGGCGAGGGTGCCCCGCACCCGGGTGGGCTTGATGGCTATGACCCCGAGACCGCCACGCGCCTGGCGGCGGAACTCCGCCACCTTGGTGCGCTTGCCGTAGCCGCCGGTGGTCAACAACAGGACCTCGTCGCCGTCGCCGTTCGACGTGGCCGACACGACGCGGTCGCCTTCGCGCAACCGGATGCCCTTGACCCCCTGGGTGTCTCGGCCCATGGCCCGGATGTCGGTCTCCTTGAAGCGGATCCCGTATCCACCCGAGGTGAACATGAGCACGTCGTTCTTCCCCATCGTGGTGCGGACCGCCACCACCTCGTCGTCCTCCTGTAGACGGATGGCGACGAGCGCGGCATTGCGGCTGTCGTACTCCTTGAACTCGGTCTTCTTCACCTGCCCCAACTTCGTGGCGATCACCAGGTAGCGCGAGGTCTCGTAGTCGCGCGTGTCGATGAGCGCTTCGATGGCCTCGTCCGGTCCCAGGGGCAGCACCGACTGTGCCAGCACGCCCTTGGCGGTGCGGTCCTTGCGCGGGATCTCGTGCGCCTTGACCCGATACACCTTGCCCCGGTTCGTGAAGAACAAGAGGAAGGCGTGGGCGGTGGTGTGGACCACATGGTGGATGACGTCGTCCTCGCGCAGGTTCTCCGCCTTCACCCCGCGGCCGCCGCGTCCCTGCCGCTTGTAGGCGGAGGCGTTGACCGCCTTGAGATACCCGTTGGCGGTGACGGTGACCACGATCTCCTCGTCGGCGATGAGATCCTCGAGCGACATGTCGCCGTCGTCGGCGATGATGCGGCTGCGGCGGTCGTCGGCGAACTTGTCGCGGATCTCCTTGAGTTCCACCCCGATGAGTGCCCGGCGCTTCGCCGGGCTCTTCAGCAGGCCGTTGAGGTACTTGATGAGCTTCTGCAACTCATCCCACTCCTCGCGCAGCTTCGAGGTCTCGAGTTCGGTGAGCCGGCGCAACGGCATGTCGAGGATGTGGGTGGCCTGGATCTCGCTCAGTTCGAAACGCTCCATGAGGGTGGCGCGGGCCTCGTCGGTGTCGGTCGAGCCGCGGATGATCGCCACGACCTCGTCGATGTTGTCGAGGGCGATGAGCAGCCCCTCCACGATGTGGGCGCGGGCCTCGGCCTTGGCGAGGCGGAACCGGGTGCGCCGCTCCACCACCACCATCTGGTGATCGATGTAGTGGCCGATCAACTGGGCGATGTTCATGGTGTGGGGCACCCCATCGACCAGGGCCACCATGTTCACCCCGAACGTCTCCTGGAGCTGGGTGAACTTGAAGAGTTGGTTGAGCACCACCTGGGGAACCGCGTCACGCTTCAGCTCGATGACCAGGCGGGTCCCGTTGCGATCCGACTCGTCACGTAGATCCGCGATGCCGGTGAGCTTCTTGTCGCGCACCAACTCGGCGATCTTCTCCATGATGCGGTCACGCGAGACCTGATACGGGGTCTCGGTGACGACGATGGCCGTGCGGCCCTTGCGGACCTCTTCGATCTCGGCCACGGCGCGCATCTTCACCGAGCCGCGGCCGGTGAGCAGGGCGTCCTTCACCCCTTTGTTGCCGACGATGAGCCCTCCGCTGGGGAAGTCCGGCGCCTTGATGAACTTGGTGAGGGCGAGGGCGTTGGCATCGGGATGCTCGAGCATGTGCAGGGTGGCATCGATCACCTCGCCGAGGTTGTGGGGCGGGATGTTGGTGGCCATGCCCACCGCGATGCCGGTGGAGCCGTTGACGAGCAGGTTGGGGAACCTCGCCGGGAGCACGGTGGGCTCCTGACGCTCCCCCGAGTAGTTGTCGGCGAAGTCGACGGTGTCCTCGTCGATGCCGTCGAGCAGGTGCATCGCCAGCTTCTCGAGGCGGGCCTCCGTGTACCGCATCGCTGCGGGCGGATCGTCCACCGTGCCGAAGGTGCCCTGCGGCTCCACGAGTGGATAGCGGCTGGCGAAGTCCTGGCCGAGGCGCACCATGGCGTCGTAGATCGCCTCGCCACCGTGCGGGTGGAACCACCCCATCACTTCGCCGACGACGCGGGAACTCTTGCGGAAGGGCGTGCCGGGACGCATCCCGGTGTCGTACATCGAATAGAGGATGCGCCGGTGCACCGGCTTGAGCCCGTCGCGGACATCGGGCAGCGCCCGCGACACGATGACCGACATGGCGTATTCCAGGAAGGAGGCCTTGACCTCCTGCTCGATGTCGATCACCTCGATGCGGCGGCCCCCGTCGCGATCATCAACCCCGGGAGGCCTCCCGCTTCCGGCTTCCCGCTCCCCGCCAGAGGAGACCGGGTCGCGCCGCGAGATCCATCACGCGATCTTGCGGGTAGCGGGTAGCGGGTAGCGGGTAGCGGCTCATCTAGAAGTCCAGGAATCTCACGTCTTTG
>JACRIT010000061.1 GCA_016215655.1 Acidimicrobiia bacterium | reverse complement strand
GTGGTCTCCGGTGAGACCAACCCGGCGGCCGCCTGGTACTACCCAGACCCTTCGGAAGCCGCCCGGTCGATCTCCGGACGCATTGCCTTCTGGCGCGGGGTGGACGTCGAGGCCTGATCCGAGGGCGTGGGCGTCGGGCGTTGCCCCGCGTCGTCTGGATGGAGGCCGGCAGTCGGCAGCTACCCCTCCCGCCGCACGTCGGGAAGGTTCCGTACCACCGTTCCCAGTCCGGCGGCGGCGAGACGCTCCTCCGCCTCGCCGAGGAGGCGGCGCAGCCGGGCCACCTGATGGCGGAGTCGCTCCGTCTCGTCGCGCAACTCGAGGATCTTGCGAACCCCTTCGAGGTTGATGCCCTCGCTGGTGAGCTCCTGGATCAGACCGAGCTGCTCGAGATCCTGATCGGAGTAGCGGCGGGTGCCGCCGGGAGTGCGATAGGGGTGGAGGAGCCCGCGTCGCTCGTAGATGCGCAGCGTCTGCGGGTGCACCCCGCCCAACTCGGCAGCCACCGAGATGATGTACACGGCGTCACGGGATTCGGTCACCTTCACACCCCCAGGTGGGATCGCGGATTGGATTCGAGCTTGCGGAGTCGTTCGAGGAGTTCCTGCTGTTCGGTGTCGAGGTTCTCGGGCACCTTGACCTCGATGACCACGAGCAGGTCGCCCGTCCCCTTGGGGGTGACCACGCCTTTGCCGGTGGCGCGCAGCGTCGTCCCGTGCTGGGTGCCGGGCGGCACCTTGAGGGTGACCGTGCTGGTGAGGGTCGGCACGGTGATCGTGGCCCCGAGCGCGGCTTCGGCGAGGGTGATGGGTACGCGGATCTTGAGGTCCTTCCCGGACCGGCCGAAGAGGGGATGCCGACCCACGTGAACGGTCACGTAGAGGTCGCCCGCCGGCCCGCCATTGTTGCCGGGGCGCCCTTTGCCGCGCAGTCGGATGCGGGCGCCATCGTTGACTCCGGGGGGGACGTTCACCTGCACGTCGCGTCGGCCGTCGGGGCCATCGACGGTGAGCACCCGACCGGCGCCGTCGATCGCCTCGTGGAATGACAGCGAGACCTCCGCCTCGAGGTCGCCTCCGGGCTGAGGCGCCCGCGAGCGCCGGGCGCCACCGAAGAGATCCCCAAAGCCTCCGAACATGCCGCCACCCGTTCCGCCAAAGAGGTCGCCGATGTCGCCGAGGTCTTCGATGCGCACGTACTGCGTTCCCGAACCCGGGGTACCACCGACATAGGCACCGCGGGCAAAGGCGTCCCGAGCCTGGTCGTATTCGGCGCGGGTCTTGGGATCCGACAGCACCTCATACGCCTGGTTGATGTCCTTGAAACGCGACTCGGCGGCGGGGTCGCCCGGGTTGTTGTCCGGGTGGTACTGCTGGGCGAGGGCTCGAAACGCCTTCTTGATGTCCTTGGCGGGTGCCTTGCGGTCGACGCCGAGGACGCCGTAGTAGTCGTGGTCGAGCCACTCACGCCGGATCGTCACCCCGAATCACCGCCTTCGACCGCCTCGGCGGCGACCGCCACCAGGGAGGGCCGCAGCACCCGGCCCCGCAGCGAGTAGCCGCGGCGCATCTCTGCGGTCACGACGAGATGGCCGGTGCCGCCGCCGCTCACCGCCTCGTGGAGGCTGGGATCGAAGGCGAGTCCGATCGCAGGGATCGCCTCCAGGCCCTGTCGGGCGAGCACGTCCATGAGGAGCTGGTGGGTGGAGCGGATCCCGGTGAGGAGGGCCGCGTCGCCGGGTGTGCTGGCCGCCGCCAGCGCGCCGTCGAACGAGTCGAGCACCGGGAGCAGGTCGTGGACCAGCGCTTGGCTGGCCCGGCTCACGATCTCGTCGCGTTCGCGCTGCGCCCGCTTGCGGTAGTTCTCGAATTCGGCAGCGACCCGCTGCAGATCCCCGAGATAGGAGGTCGCCTCGTCCTGCGACCGCTTCAGCGCCTCGAGCAGGAAGGCGATGGCGTCCTCGGGATCGGAGGGGAGAGACTCCTCGTCCGGCTCCGGCAGGCCGCCATCGTCGACCATGGCGCCGACGACGATCTCGTCCGCGGGCTGGAGGACGTCCTCGCTCACCCTTCACCACCCTCTTCGACGATCTCGGCCTCGACGACGTCGTCGCCGTCTGACCCAGCTGTCCCACCGGCCGCAGCGCCGCCTCCGGCGGCGGTCTGCGACTGATACACCTTCTCCCCGAGGATCTGGGCGGCCTTGAGCATCTCCTGGGTGGCCGAGGAGAGGTCCTTGGCATCTGCGGCCGGATCGCCGAGCAGCTTCTTCACCGCGGCGACCTTGGCGTCCACCGCGGCGCGCTCGTCGGCGGACAGCTTGTCGCCGTGCTCTTCGAGTTGCTTGTCGATCTGGTACGAGGCGTGATCCGCCTGGTTGCGGGCATCCGCCGCCTCGCGCCGGGCATGGTCCTCGGCGGCATGCGCCTCGGCGTTGCGCACCATCTCGGCGATCTTGTCCTTGGGCAGGGCGGTGCCGCCGGTGATGGTGATCTGCTGCGTCTTGCCGGTCCCCAGGTCCTTGGCGGAGACCGCCACGATGCCGTTGGCATCGATGTCGAACGTCACTTCGATCTGCGGCACCCCGCGCGGCGCCGGGGCGATCCCGGTGAGGTTGAACTTGCCGACGGAGGCGTTGCGGTCCGCCATCTCCGACTCTCCCTGGAGGACGTGCACCTCCACCTCCGGCTGGCTGTCGGCGGCCGTGGTGAAGATCTCGGAGCGGCGGGTGGGGATGGTCGTGTTGCGCTCGATCATCTTCGTGAACACGCCCCCCATCGTCTCGATGCCGAGGGTGAGCGGGGTCACGTCGAGCAGCAGGATGTCCTTGACGTCGCCCTTGAGCACTCCGGCCTGCAGAGCGGCACCGGCGGCGACCACCTCATCGGGGTTCACCCCCTTGTGGGGATCCTTGCCGGTGATCGACTTCACGAGATCGACGACTGCCGGCATCCGGGTGGAGCCGCCGACGAGGACGACGTGATCGATGTCGGACACCTTGATCCCGGCGTCCTTGATGGCTTGCTCCACCGGGGGACGGGTGGAGGCCACGAGGTCCTCGGTCATCTTCTGGAACTCCGACCGGGTGAGGGTGCGCTGCAGGTGGAGCGGCCCGTCGGCGGTGGCAGTGACGAAGGGCAGGTTGATCTCCGTGGAGGCCACCTGCGACAACTCGATCTTCGCCTTCTCTGCGGCCTCCTTGAGGCGCTGGCGCGCCATGGGATCCTTGCTCAGGTCGACGCCGTGGTCGTTCTTGAAGTCCTTGGCCAGCCAATCCATGATCCGCTGGTCCCAGTCGTCGCCGCCGAGGTGGGTGTTGCCGCTCGTGGCCTTGACTTCGAAGACGCCCTCGCCGATCTCGAGCACGGAGACGTCGAAGGTGCCGCCGCCGAGGTCGTAGACCAGGATCGTCTGATCCTGCCCTGCCTTGTCGAGCCCGTAGGCGAGCGAGGCCGCCGTCGGCTCGTTGATGATGCGCAGCACCTCGAGCCCGGCGATCTGGCCGGCCTCCTTGGTGGCCTGGCGCTGGGCGTCGCCGAAGTAGGCCGGCACGGTGATCACGGCCTGGGTGACCGGGCCGCCGAGGTAGGCCTCGGCATCGCGCTTGAGCTTCATGAGGATGCGGGCGCTGATCTCCTGGGGGGTGTACGTCTTGCCGTCGATCTCGATGGACCACGCTTCGCCCATGTGGCGCTTCACCGAGCGCACGGTGCGGTCCGGGTTCGTGATGGCCTGGCGCTTGGCGACCTCGCCGACGAGCACCTCGCCACTCTTGGAGAAGGCGACCACCGACGGGGTGGTGCGATGCCCCTCGGCATTGGCGATGACGGTGGGTTCGCCACCCTCGTATACGGCAACCACGGAGTTGGTGGTGCCCAGGTCGATTCCAACGGCGCGGGACATGGATGCTCCTCAGAAGGGTGAGTTTCTTAGTGCCTTCGCAGAGTAGAACCTGAGTGGGTTTATATCAATTCCCGATAATCGCATTCCGCGGAACCCCCGGGGGCCGTGCCCCCGTCCAATCCGGCGGAGGATCAATCACATGCGCCATATCACACCCCTTCTTCTCGTCCTCGCCCTTCTTGCCGCCGCCTGCGGCGACGACACCCCGAATGCATCCGGGGCCGAGGGCATCGCCGCCTCGGATCTCGCCCGGGAGGTTTCGACCGCACCGGATGCCGATCTGGCGGCGGTCAGTGCCGCCGAGCAGGCGTTTGCCGCCGAGCTCTACCGGGTGCTCGCCGCCGATGAGGGCAACCTCGTCGTATCGCCCCTCTCCATCCACGTCGCCCTCGCCATGGCCCTCGGCGGGGCCGCGGGCGACACCGCCGCCGAGATGACGGAGGCGCTCGAAGTGGCAGGCATCGATCCGGGGGCGCTGCACGGTGCCCTCAATGCCCTCGATGCTGCCCTCGAGTCCCGCAACCGCATCGAGCCGCCGATCGACGGTCGCGAGCAACAGGTTCAGATCTCGGTGGTCAACTCGCTGTGGGGCCAGGACGGGTTTGCCTTCGTGCAGGAGTATCTCGATCTCCTGGCGCGCAACTACGGCGCCGGGATCCGGCTCGTCGACTTCCGCCAGGCAGCGGAGGAAGCCCGGGTTGCCATCAACGCCTGGGTCGCCGAGGAGACCAACGACCGGATCACGGATCTCATCCCCGCGGGAGCGATCGACGATCTGACCCGCCTCGTGCTCGTGAATGCGGTGTACCTCGACGCCACGTGGGCCCTTCCCTTCGATCCCGAAGCGACGTTCGACGCTCCCTTTTTCCTGCTCGACGGTTCGGAGGTCTCGGCCCCGACGATGCACGCCTATCAGCTGCACGCCCTCTACGCCTCAGGCGAGGGCTGGCAGGCGATCGACCTCCCCTACACGGGTGAGGAGCTCTCCATGATCGTGGTCGTCCCCGATGCCGGCCGGTTCACCGAGGTCGAGGGACGCCTTACCGTGGGGCTCCTCGATGAGGTCCGAACCGGGCTCGGCCAGTCGATCGTCGACCTGTCGCTTCCCAAGTTCGAGATGCGCAACCAGCTCTCGCTCGTGGAGGCACTCCAGGCCCTGGGGATCTCCGCGGCGTTCGACCCCGGCGCGGCTGACTTCAGCGGGATGAGCACCGAGGAGCAGCTCTTCATCAGCGGGGTGCTCCATGAGGCCTTCATCGCCGTCGACGAGGCCGGCACCGAGGCCGCTGCCGCCACCGCGGTGATCATCGGCACCACTTCGATGCCGACGGACGTCGTGGCCCTCGACATCGATCGGCCGTTCCTGTTCTTCTTGCAGGATCGGGTCACCGGTGCCCTGCTCTTCGTCGGGCGGGTGGTCGACCCGACCGCTTGACGACCTCGCACTCGGGATGCCGGGCCTCGGCTCGGCATCCCGAGCGCCGCGACCCGGCTGATAGTGTCCGGTCATGGACGCCGTGGACGCCGCCGACCTCGGGGGCCATCGGAAACCGGGCACATGGAAGCTGCCTCTCGTGGCCGCGGTGCTCGCCGTCGGCGCCCTGCTCCTGGCGGTGGTCTCGAGCCTCGCCATCGAGCAGATCCGCACCACCTACTCGTGGGGGATTCCGGATGCATCCCGGGAAGACCCGGAATGGCGACCGGTGCCGGCGACGGGCGGCTTCACCCCGCTCCTCTTCGCGGCGCCACCCTTCCTGTGGGATGTGCGATGGAGTTGCGGGATGGCGCCGTCCGGCGGCGAGCCCTTCGAAGTGTTCGGCTCGATCGTGCACGACGAGTTCGGCCCCGGGCTGCGGGTGACCCTGCTCGACGCCATGTTCGAAATGGTGGTCGGGGGTGCCGTGGTGACGCAGGCTCCGGCACAGCCCGATGCCGAGCCGGGTTGCGAGTACCGCTTCACCCTGGACGACGACGGCGCCTGGAGCCTCCTGGAGGGAGAGCGGGTGCTCGACGCGGGATCGATCGGCGACAGCCCCCGCCTGACCGGCTTCGGGAGCGACCTCGCCGGTGCGGACACCTCCGGATCGGTCGGGGTGGTGGTGACCACCCAGCGGCACGGGTCGACGGCTTCGACGGCGGTTCGGCTGATGCAGGTCGGCGCCGCGGTGCTCGGGGTGATGGCCGTGGGGTGTCTGGTGCTGTGGTGGCGGCGAGAGGACCGGGGATCGCCGGCGGCTACTCGGGAAGGTTGAGCTTGCGCTCGATCAGCACCCGCGGCTCGGACCGAACCTGTTGGTAGATCCGGCCTACGTACTCACCGATGATGCCGAGGAACAGCGCATTGAGGGCGATGCCGAGGAGCAGCAACAGTGTCGTGGTCGCAAAGCCACGCGGCCACTCCTGACCGAGGGCGAAGGCGGTGAGGTAGCCGATGATGGCGATCACCATGGCGACGGTCACCGCGAGTCCGGTATAGGTGGCGATGCGCAGGGGCACGATCGAATGGGCGAGGACTCCATCGAACGCCAGCTCGAACAGCTTCCGCTTGGAGAACTTGCTCTTGTCGTGCAG